>PMHC01000059.1 GCA_003156495.1 Acidobacteriaceae bacterium | reverse complement strand
CCGAAGCGGTGGCGGTGAATCCGCGGGAGGTGCTGATCAATGGAAAAGCGCCGGGCGAGACTTCGCTGTTGATCTGGCAGCAGGGCGGACCGCGGTTGTTATTCGACCTCACGGTGCGGCCCAGCACCACCAGGCTGGAAGAAGTGCGCGGACAACTCGCCAAGGAACTGCCGGGGCAAGACGTCAGCGTCTACCTGGAGGGCGACAACGTGTTCGTACACGGCACGGCTAAGGATATGGTGAGCGCCGACCGGGCCGCGGTCATGGCCGCCACGCTGGGCAAGGTGGTCAACCTCTTGCACGTGACCACGCCAGTGGAAGAGCCGCAGATTCTGATCAAAGTGCGCTTCGTGGATGTGGATCGCAGCATGAGCTCGCAGCTTGGCTTCAATTTGTTCAGTACGGGCGCCGCCCGCACCATTGGCGGAGTGACTACCCAGCAGTATGCGCCGCCCTTAGTTCAAGTCCCGACGCCGGGGAGCCCGGTTAGCACCACGTTATCGAATGCGCTGAATCTTTTCCTGTACCGCCCGGACCTGAACCTGGGCGCCACCATCGAGGCGTTGGAAGCCAAGAACCTGCTGCAGATTCTGGCGGAGCCCAACGTCCTGGCGATGAACGGCAAGCCGGCCAGCTTTATTTCGGGCGGCGAGTTTCCCGTGCCGGTGGTGCAAGGCGGCGCCAATGTTGGCGCGGTGACCATCCAGTTCCGGGAATTCGGCGTGAAGCTGAATTTCCTGCCCACCATCACGCCGCGCGGCACCATCCGGCTGCAGGTCGCGCCCGAAGTCAGCGCACTCGACTACACCAACGAGGTCGAAATCTCTGGCGTCGAAGTGCCTGGCATTACCTCGCGGAAGGTGAACACCGAAGTGGAGCTGGCCGACGGCCAGAGTTTCATGATCGGCGGCCTGCTCGATAAAAGCGTTACGGAAACCTTCCAGAAGATTCCTTTCCTGGGTGACATTCCAGTGCTGGGCAAGTTCTTCCAGTCCGAGTCGAAAACCAAAAACGATACCGAGCTGATCGTGATCGTGACGCCGGAGATTGTTGCACCGCAGCCGGCCGGACAGCCGCTGCCGGATTTGAAGTATCCGGAAAAATACATCCCCGCCAACTCGAATATTCCGATGCATCATCCCGACACCAAGACTCCGGAGAACACGCCCGAGCCCGCGCCGGCGACGATTCCGGTCGAGAAGCTGGTCGATAGCATGAAGCAGGAAAAGCCGCTGACGGTCGGCGGCGGCTTTAGCCCTTCGTCGGGATCGAGCAGCACGGGCAGCTCGGCGGGTAGTTCGCAGCAGTAGATCGAGTCGGCTTTGGGTGCGAATCTGACAAGCGACGGCGGCAAACCGATAAGTGGATGGCGGCGGATTGCCTTTGCTGTGCGCCAGCGCATCGCGGCGCGGCGCGCGGCGGTCGCGGTGTTATTGCGCGTAGAAAATCGCACGCGGGGAACGGTGCTGGCCACACGGCTTAAGGCCGCGCTTACTTCGACGGCGCGACGGCGCGGGTTGCTTGGCTGCGACGGCCTTGAGCCCGGCGAAGGGCTGTGGATCGCGCCCTGCGAATCGGTGCACACCTTTTTCATGCGCTTTTCCATCGACTTGGTCTATCTGGACCGCAAGGGGTGCGTGCGCAAGCTACGCTGCGCGGTAGGCCCGTGGAGGCTTTCAGCCTGCCTGACTGCGTACTCGGTGCTGGAGCTGCCGGCGGGCACGATTCGCGCCACGGGGACCGAACGCGGCGACCGGTTGGAGATCGTACCAGCGGATCAGAATTCCGAAAAGATAGAAGCAACCTAAGCGTTGACGGCGTCTGCGCGGCGTGCGGTGGCGCTCGCCGCCAGGTACCAGACGAGCAATGCCGGCGCGATCCACAAGTAGAGATACGAAGCGACGCCGCGCACGGTGTAGACTTCGGCGTCCATCAGCAGAATCATCAGCGCCGGCGCGGCCACCAGTGCGCGGAAGCGCGTTGCGCAAGCGCCGTGCATCAGCGCGGGAATCGCCAGACATAGATCGTAGAACCAGCAGTAGGGCGCGACCAGCAGCGAGACGAGCGCGAGCAGGCTGCCGTGCGAGGTCCAATCCCAGGATGCGCGTCTGCGCCAAAAGTAAACGAGCGCCCAGAAGCAGGCGAGGGCTGCGGGCAGGTATTGGAGCCAGAGGGCGTGGGGCGCGAGCCGATTGCGCATGAGGGCGGCGAGGCAGGGAATAAAGTCGTTTTCGACGGCGGGCGAGCGCATCAATGCGAAGTAATCTCGCCAGGCGTGAGGCGCGATAAGAAAAGCGGCGGCGCTGGAAAGCGCCAGAGCGGTGACGGCTCCGGCCAGCAGACGAAAGGCGCGCGCGGCGACAATCCAAACGATGAGCGCGGCGACAAAGGGCAAAAGCAAATGCGGCTTGAGGGCGCAGAGCCAGAGCGATGCGCCGGCGGCGAAGGGCCGGGTTTTATGCAAGCGGAGAAAAAGCGCCAGCCCCAGCAACGCAAAGAGCGCGGTTTGGCCCATGGTGAAGCAGATCAGCGCCGGGGTGAAAGAAAGCGCGAGCGCGGAAGTAAGATTGTCGGCGGAAGGATACAGCGGGTGAAGCAAATGTACGGAGAGAAACAAGCAGGCCAATAGCGGCAGCGACCAGAGCGCGGCGGCGAGATGGATTCCTAAAAAGCCGAGCGGATAGGCCAGCGGCAATGCCCACGGCGGATTGCGCATGAGAAGAACGATTTGGTAGGGAAATCCGGCCGAGTGCTCGATCGACAGGATGGCGCTGCCGTCGTAGGGATTGGCGTGGCGGAGCAGTTGCTGTCCGGTCGCCCAGTAGGAAACGAAGTCGCGCGAACCAGCCAGATTACCGGCAACCGGAATCGCGAAAAAAAACAGCGCGGTAAGTGCCAGCGCCAGCCCGGCGGCAGTTGCAATCGCAAACGCGGCAAAATCTGGTCGAGGTTTTTCCGCGGCGTTTTCTGACGAGCTGGGCATGGCAGCTATTCTACGAGAGCCGCCCGCGCCGCACACAGGTAATCGAGCATCTTCCGCTTTCAGAAGAACGTTGTCGTACTCATTCTTGATGAGTCAGAACGGCGCTGGAGCCGTCGCGCGGATAGCGCAAGCCGAGGTTTCCTATTATGATTTAGCTCATAAGTGGGGATATTCATATGCCAATGTATAGATATTATTTGTCACCTATAAGCTTGAGCTCACCTTCCAAAAACGCCGGCATAAAGAAAAGAGCTTTTCTGTCGCTCTGTGCCGCGTTTCTTCTGGCTGGGCCTTTGGCTTTCGCTCAAACCACAGCTTTGCCGCCGCAAGCGCAACTGACCGCGCTTCCCAATGGCGTCGAATTGACCGACGGATCGGCGCGAATCGATGTGCGGATTCTCGAAGACCGCGTGGCGTCGGTGCATGTACTCACCGGCGGCCAGGCAACGCCGCGCACGTCGGTAATCTCTCCTCAGCCCGCGCTGCGCGCGCCTGCTTCGATTGCGCGTTCGGAACAGAAGGGCGTCTACACGCTCACAGCTACCGGCATTGCCGTGCGCATTCAAGAGGCAGCGCCTTATAGCATTGCCTTCTTCGACGCCACGGGCCGGCAACTGCTGCGCAGTGAAGATCCATTTGGCGAAGCACGCGATTCCAGCATCGCCATGCAACGCGCGGACAGCGAAACGCTTTACGGCATTCACGGGCTGGCGCTGAACGAGCGCTTCGGCGAGCTGGCGCGCGATGCGGGCGGCCGGGCCGCGGCCGGCGCGCAGGGCAACAGTGGGGCGCCGTTTGTTTTTACCGCGAACTATGGCTTGTTAGTGGATTCCAACGGTGGCGAGTTCGCGACCGACTTAGGTCGCATCGATTTCCGCCACGGTTCGCGTCCCGACGTCGAATATTTTGTGATGGCTGGTTCTCCGTTGGAGACGATGGCCTCGCTTTCTCGCCTTGTCGGTCCTCCGCCGATGCCGCCGAAGTGGACGCTGGGTTTCTTCAACAGCCAATGGGGTTCCACGCAAGATGAGGTTGAAAAGATCGTCGCCACGTATCGCGCCAAGCATCTTCCCTTCGACAGCTTCATCCTCGATTTCGACTGGAAGGCATGGGGCGAGGACGACTACGGCGAGTGGCGTTGGAACAGTACCTCGGGTACGGGTAGCGTTGCGCCCAATAAATTTCCCGACGGCGCCAGCGGCGAGTTCGCCCGGCGGATGACGGCCGAGGGCGTGAAGTTGGTCGGCATTCTCAAGCCGCGCATTCTTGTTTCGTCGGCGGAAGGCGAGAATAAGCCAACCGCCGCCGCGGCTTACGCCACCGAGCATGGCTTTTGGCATGACGGCGAAAAGCCTTCATCGGATTATTTTTCCAATCGGCTGGCGAACAATATCGATTTCAGCAAACCGGAGGCGCGCGCCTGGTACTGGCAGCATTTGTTGCCGGCATTCCGCACGGGAATGGTAGCTTGGTGGAGCGATGAAGCCGACGAAGACAGCGACGAGCAGTTCAACAACTTTCAGTTTTTGAACATGGGCCGCGCCCTCTACGACGGTCAGCGCGCGGATTCGAATCTGCGCGTCTGGTCGATCAATCGCAACTTTTATCTTGGTTCCAGCCGCTACGGCTATGCGGGTTGGTCGGGCGACATCAGTACCGGCTTTGCCTCTATGGCTTTTCAGCGCCGGCGCATGCTGGCCGCGCTCAACACCGGCGAGTTTCATTGGAGCATGGATACAGGCGGATTTGGTGGCCATCCAACGCCGGAGAACTACGCGCGCTGGATGGAGTTTGCCGCCTTTGTGCCCATCATGCGCGTGCATGGCGATCTGAACGAAAAGCGCCAGCCATGGGTTTATGGCCCGGTGGCCGAAGATGCCGCGCGCCATGCGCTCGAATTGCGCTACCAACTGCTGCCTTACATCTATTCTTACGAGCGTCTTAACACTGAGGGCGAGGCGGGGCTGGTGCGTCCGCTCTTCTGGCAGTTTCCTGCCGACCGCGAAGCTGCAACGCTGGAATCGGAGTGGATGTTCGGCGACGCGCTGTTGGTTTCTCCGGTCGCTGCGCAAGGCGCGACTTCGCAGGCTGTTTATTTGCCCGCCGGCAAGTGGTTCGATTACGCTACGGGCCACAGCTACGCGGGCGCGCAGCGCATTCAACTTCCGGTAGACGCCAAGAGCTGGAAGGACATTCCGCTCTTTGTTCGCGCCGGCTCCATCTTGGCGACGCAACCGGTCGAGGAGTATGTGGGCCAGCATCCGGTCGCCGAGATTGCGCTTGATATTTTCCCCGCCGATTCTGCCGCGGCCTTCACGGTCTACGATGACGACGGCCAGAGTTACGACTACGAAAAGGGAATCTATCTGCGGCAGCGAGTCGCCGCGCAACGCGACGGCAAAAAAATTCAAGTCGCGATCGACGCCGCCAGCGGCAGTTATAGCGGAGCTCTCCACACCTACCTGCTGCGGATTCACGCCGCTGCGCGCAAGGTGACGATCGACGGCAAGCCGCTGCCCATGGCCGCCGCCGCAAATAGCTCGTCTTCTGACGCTGTCGGTACTTGGACGCAAACCAGCGATCGCTTCGGTCCCGTGGTCCTGGTGCGCGTCGTCGCCGGAGCTAAAACTTCTTCAACCGTTGTTCTGCAATAAGAAAAAATCTGCAATAAGAAAAATAGGCGCGACGGTCTTCCGCCGCGCCTATTTCATTCCGGCCCTGATTCTTGAATCGCGTTGAGCGGAAGACGTATGGTGGCGCGCGCGCCGAGGCCGTCCTCACGGTTTACAAGTTGAATTTCTCCGCCGTGAGCGCGCGCAATCTGCTGCGCTAACGTCAGCCCCACGCCGCTGCCGGTTTGCTTGGTGGTGTAGAAGGGGACGAAGAGATTGTCGGCGTTGGCGATGCCCAGGCCGCGGTCTTCAATGGCGATCCGCACGGCCGCGCCGCCGACCTTCCAACCGATGCGCACTGTTCGCTCGTTGTTGGCCAGCGAGGCATCGACGGCGTTGGCCAGCAGATTGATCAGCATCTGTTCCAGCTGATCGGGATCGGCGCTGATGTTGATCTGCGGACCGGACTCGATTTCAATCGGCAGCCTTTGTTCGAGCAGCGCCACGCGCTCGATGAGCGGAGCCAGCGGTACCGGCTGGAGCCTTGGCGGCGGTAATTGAGCCAGCTTGCGGTAGGTCTGCACAAAGCGGTGCAACGCGTCGGCGCGGCTTTCGATCACGCCCAGCCCGCGGCGAAAA
>PMHC01000079.1 GCA_003156495.1 Acidobacteriaceae bacterium | reverse complement strand
CGCTTTCGTGGCCGAAGATGAACTGCACCTGATCGTCGGGAATCCGGCCGGCGGTCGTGTCCCAAACCACGATCCGCTTGGTCGAGCCGATGCCGCTGACGTAGGCGTTCAACCCGTTGGTTTTGGCGCTGGCCTTCATCAGAAACATGCGCTCGGGGGGAATGCTGGTTCCGGTGCGCGCCACCACCTGCTCGAGCCGGGCCACCAGCTCCGGGTTGCTTTTTTCGAGCGGCTCGAATTTGTTAAAGAGCGGAGCCAGCAGCGGCGCGGCAAAGATCGACAGCACCAGGATGGGCAGCGTCACGATCCACAACCCCAGCCAGTAGCGGCGCGGCCAGCGCTTCACAATCCAGTTGAAGAGCAATAGCAACGGCGCGCCGAAAATGAGCGTTAGCCCCAGCGCCTTGCCCTGATCGGCAAACCAACTGCCCCAGCCCTGCACGCTGATTCCGTAAACGCGGCCGTAGTAGTGGCCAACCAGATCGAGCGGCAAACTGGCGAGAGTAGAGAAGACGAAAAACAGCGCGAAGAAAACGAGCCCCTGCACCCATCTCCGCGCGGTGATTTTCTGCGTCCAGCCTTCGATCCAGTTCCAGCCGCGCAGAGCCAGCAGCAGCCAGACAAAAACGATTCCCCAGATCGACCCGGCAATGCTCAAAATATTCCGGATGCGGTTAAGCGCGACGGCTTTGGCCAGCTTTTCCTGCGGCAGCGTGTAGGCCTGCTGCGCGGCGGCCGGGGCGGCGGCCGGCGCAATCGCGACCGGAGCGGCGGGCGCACTCTGCGGCGCGGCATTTTGCGTCGAATTCGTCTGGGCAAAGAGCGGCGCGGCGGCCAATCCGGCAACCAGCGCGGCCAAAGCAATCACCAACATCCAACGGCGGCTAAATTTCATAGCAAATCTTCCCTTCATTGTTGTGGGTCAACTCTGCGACAATCTTCCGTACTCATGTTTTTACTCGAACAGATCAGACGAACGCCACCACAATCGTACCCTTTGCCACAGCGTAGACCGCGCCGGCTCGCCGGCCTTCTGCTCGCGCTTTCGCTGCTCGCTTCGCCCACGGCCTTCCGCGCGCAACAGCCGGCGGCCTCGCCATTTTTGCTTGACGCGATGAGCAGCGAGCTTGGCCGCGCCTTTACCGCGCTGGGCAAGACGGCTGGCGGCGACAGGCAGATTCCTCCCTACTTCATCAGCTACTCGGTCTCCGACGCCAGTTACGCAACCATCCGCGCCCAGTACGGCGCGCTGGTTGAAAGCTCTGCCAACCGGCTGCGGATGGCCGACGTGCAGCTCCGCATAGGCTCGCCCGAGCTCGACAACACGCACGGCAACCACCACGCCTCGGCCGTGAACACCACGCCGTTGCCGCTGGGCGACGACCGCGAAGCGATCGCGCGCTCGCTCTGGCTGGCCACCAACACCGGCTACGGCAGCGCCCTCGACAACTACATGCGCGTAAAAACCGAGGCGCAGGTTCGCGCTAAAGAAGAAGACAACTCGCCGGACTTCAGCCGCGAAACGCCGCAAACGCACATCGGCGCCGCCGCGCCCACGGTCGCCATCGACCGCGCCGCCTGGGAGCAGCGCGTGCGCGCGCTCTCGCGCATCTTCCGCGAGTTCCCCGAGGTTTACCAGAACATGGTCGTTCTCACCGTGCATAATGAGACCGACTACTTCGCCTCGTCAGATGGCTCGCGCGTCGTCGAGCCGCATCTGGCCGCGCGGCTGGTCGTCATCGCCGTCACCCGCGCCAACGACGGCATGGATCTTTTTCGCGACCAGACCTTCGAGGCCGAGACCCTCGACGGGCTGCCCACACAATCCGAGATAGAAGCCGCCGTCCGCTCTCTCGGCCAAAGTCTTGAAGCATTGCGCAAAGCCCCCGTCACTCAGCCCTTCGACGGACCGGCGCTGCTCTCAGGCCGCGCCGCCGCCGTCTTCTTCCATGAAGTGCTGGGCCACCGCCTCGAAGGCCAACGCCAGCGTGGCGACGACGAAGGCCAGACCTTCACCAAATCAATCGGCAAAGAGATTCTGCCCGCCTTTCTTTCCGTGGCCGACGATCCCACCCTCACCGCTTACGGCGCGACCGCGCTCAGCGGCAACTACGCCTACGACGACGAGGGCCAGCGCGCCCAGCGCGTCGAGCTGATCCAGAACGGCGTGCTCAAAAACTTTTTGATGTCGCGGCTGCCCATCGCCAACTTTTCGGCTTCCAACGGCCACGGCCGCGCCGAATCCGGCCACGTACCCACCGGCCGGCAGGGCAATCTGGTCGTCACTTCGACCCACGCCGTTCCCGAGGCCGCGCTGCGCGAGCAGTTGATCGCCGAAGCAAAAAAACAGGGCAAGCCATACGGCCTTTACTTCGAAGACATCTCCTCGGGCTTCGCCGTCACGCAGCGCCGCTCGCCGCAGGCCTTCCAGGTGATTCCGCTCGTCGTCTGGCGGGTTTATGTTGACGGCCGGCCCGACGAGTTGGTGCGCGGCGTCAGCATCGTGGGCACGCCGCTGGCCGCCATGAAGCGCATTCTGGCCACCAGCGACAAAAGTGAAGTCTTCAACGGCATCTGCGGCGCCGAGTCGGGCTCGGTATCGGTCAGCGCCATCGCCCCCGCGATGCTCGTAAGCGAAATGGAAACCCAGCGCCAGCCCCAGGGCACGGCGCGCCCGCCGATCCTGCCGATTCCCGGCGCGGATACAGGGAACAGGAAACAGGGCAACGCTGCCGCCAAGGAGGCGCAATGAAGCGCATGTGTTCAACCGCTCGACTAGCCTCCGCCGCGCTGGCGCTTTGTTTCTGCGCTCCGCAGGCGTTCTCCGCGCAACCCGTCGCGACGCCGCCGCAAACCCGCGCTGCCGCCGAGCACGATCCCGTTCTCAAAGCCATGCTCGCCGAGCTCGACCGCAGCATGAATCAGCTTGAGCTCAAAGGTTTCGCCAAACCTTTCTTCATCCAGTTCACCGTCGAAGAGATCGACGAATTCCAAACGCAGGCGGCCTTCGGCGCCAGCCAGGGCTCGAACCGCACCCACCAGCGCGTGGCGCGCGCCACGGTTCGCGTGGGCGACTACAAAACCGACAGCTCCAGCGCCCGCGGCGACGGCGTGCTCGAACTGGCCGCGCTCGACGACGACCCCATCGCGCTGCGCTCCGCGCTTTGGCAAGCCACCGACCAGGCCTACAAAAACGCGCTGGCCGCTTACGCGCAAAAACAGGCCGAGCTGAAGCAAGTGCAAACTCCGCCGCAGGCCGACGACTTCAGCCGCGAAAAACCTGTCGTTTCGCTGGCCGCATCGGCCGCCACGCTCGCCATCGACGAAGATGCCTGGACCGGGCGCGTGGCCCGAGCCAGCGGCCTTTACCGCACCGACCCGGCCGTCAGCGCCGGCCAGCGCGACGTGGAATACTCAGCCGCCAGCTTCCGTGCCCGCGCCGTCACCACGTGGATCGCCACCAGCGAAGGCGCGATCGTCCGCAAAGCCTCCACGCAACTGCAAGAAGCCTTCGCCGCCAGCGCGCAAGCCCCCGACGGCATGAACCTCGACCGCTCCTACTCCACCACCGGAACCGCGCTCGCCGATCTTGATTCCGAAGCCGAGTTCAACCGCCGCGCCGCGGACAAGATCGCCTCGCTGGCCGCGCTGCGCAAAGCTCCGCTGGTTGAAGAGGAGTACCACGGCCCGCTGCTGATGAGCGCCGACGCCGCAGCCGACACGCTGCATTCGCTGCTGGGCTCGGCCGTCACCGCCACCCGGCCGCCGCTCGGCACCGAGGCCCGCACCAACGGCCCCTTCGCCTCCAGCTACCACGCCCGCGTGCTGCCCGAATTCATGAGCGCCGTCGACGATCCGGGACTGAAAATCTTCAACGGCAAAAACCTCGTCGGCGCTTACGCTGTCGACGACGAAGCCGTCGCCGCGCAGCCCGTCAGCCTGGTCGAATCCGGCCGCCTCGTCAGCTACCTTATCGGCCGCACGCCGGTGCGCGATTTTCCAAACTCCAACGGCCACGGCCGAGCAGCGCTGGCCGGCGCGCCGCGTCCGACGATCGGCGTGCTCAAAATCTCGGCGGAAAACGGGCTCTCCGACGACGCGCTCAATCAAAAACTACTCGATCTGGCTCGCGATCGCGCTCTGCCCGCCGTCTATTACGTTGAAACCCTGGGCGGCGAGCGCGTGCCGCGTTTGCTTTACCGCGTTGCTGCCGACGGCAAGCGCGAACTGGTGC
>PMHC01000190.1 GCA_003156495.1 Acidobacteriaceae bacterium | reverse complement strand
CGTAGAAAAATTCCTGCCACTGGCGGACCATGCCTAGATAGCCGTTATTGATGATGGCGATGTTGATCTTGAGTTTTTCTTGCGCGATGGTGGCCAACTCCGAAGCCGTCATCTGGAAGCCGCCGTCGCCGGCGATGACCCAAACTTCTTTATCGGGACAGGCGACTTTAGCGCCGATGGCCGCCGGCAGGGCGAAACCCATTGTGCCCAGGCCGCCGGAGGTGATGAGCGTGCGCGGCTCCTCATGGTGGTAGTACTGCGCCTCCCACATCTGGTGCTGGCCGACGTCGGTGACGACGATGGCGTTGCCGCCGGTCATTCGCCACAGATCGTGCATGACGTGCGCCGCGTAGAGGTGGCCGGAGTCGGGCAGGTTCTTGATGTCGCGCACCGCCGAAGCGCCCTTGATGGCGTCGATCGCCTTGAGCCAGCCGGAGCGGTCGCGGCTGGGAATGCGCGGCAGCAGTCGTTCGAGCACTTCGCGCAAATCGCTCATGAGCGCGATGTCCACCTTGACGTTTTTGCCGATCTCGGAGGGATCGATCTCGATATGAATTTTTTTGGCGTTGGGAGCGTAGGTAGAAAGCGTGCCGGTGACGCGGTCGTCGAACCTCATGCCGCAGGCGATCAGCAGATCGGCTTTTTGGATGGCGTGATTGACCCACGCCTCGCCGTGCATGCCCATGAGCCCCAAGTTGAGCGGATGCGAGGCAGGCAGTCCGCCCAGGCCCAGCAAGGTAAGCGCCACGGGAATCTGCGCCCGCTCGGCCAGTGTGCGAATCGGCTCCATAGCGCCGGATTCGATAACGCCGCGGCCGGCCAGGATGACCGGACGCTCGGCGTTGCGAATCATCTCGGCAGCCTGCTCCAAATCCGCTTCGGTAACGCTGAGCATGGGATGCGGCCGATGAGGCCGCGGCTTGGCGGCCTGGAAATCGAACTCCGCTTTGGCCTGCTGCGCGTCTTTGGTGATATCGACCAGCACCGGCCCGGGACGGCCCGAACGTGCGATCTGGAAGGCCAGACGCAAGGCCGACGCAATATCTTCCGGCTTGGTGACTAAGAAATTATGTTTGGTGACGGGCAGCGTGATGCCGGTGATGTCTACCTCTTGAAAGGCGTCGGTGCCGAGCACTTTGCTGGAGACATTGCCGGTGATGCAAACCAGGGGGCTGGAATCGAGCATGGCGGTGGCGATGCCGGTAACCAGATTGGTGGCGCCCGGACCGCTGGTGGCCAGCGCTACGCCTACCTCGCCGGTGGCGCGCGCATAACCGTCGGCCATGTGCGCCGCGCCCTGTTCGTGCCGGACCAGGATGTGCCGGATGGGAAACTTGCGCAGGGCATCGTAAATCGGCAGAACCGCGCCGCCGGGGTAGCCAAAAACGTCGGTCACGCCTTCGCCAACCAGCGTCGCCCACACAATCTCCGCGCCGGTAAGCCGCGTGGGCGTGCTCTCTGTCTTCTGTTCCTTCGCGCTCGCCTGTTTCTTGGTCGACATATAAACGGCTCCTTGAAAATGCAGCTTCTAGCCTCTAACTCGCTTGCCATGCTACTAACTACCACTCAGCACTACAGCTTCTATAGAAACGACGAGCTAAAAGCTAGTAGCTGTCTTTTACTTTGCTCTTAACCATACAGCTTTTTCGTGCTCGGCTTCGAACTTGTCTAGTTCCGACGCGTGCCGCAGGGTCAGCCCGATATCGTCGAGGCCTTCGAGCAAGCAATATTTGCGGAAGGGATCGATTTCGAAGCTGGCCTTGAAGCCCTGGCTATCGGTCACTGTCTGCTCGGCGAGCGAAACGGTGAGTTGATAGTGGGGAATCTGCTGCGCGTTTTTGAGCAGCTTATCGGCCTCGGCCTCGGTGAGTTGTACCAAAACGATGCCGTTTTTGCCTGCGTTCGAGAAAAAGATGTCGGCGAAAGAAGGCGCGATCACGACGCGGAAGCCGAAGTCGGCCAGCGCCCAGGCCGCATGTTCACGGCTCGATCCGCAGCCGAAATTCTTGCCCGCGACCAGAATCTTCGCGCCCTTGTAGCGCGGATCGTTGAGCACGAAGTTGAGAACCGGCTTGCCCTCGGCGGTCTGCCGCCAGTCGAAGAACAAAAAGTCGCCGTAGCCGGTGCGCTCAACGCGCTTTAAAAACTGTTTGGGAATGATCTGGTCGGTATCGATGTTGGCGCGATCCAGCGGCGCAACCTGCGCCGTAAGCGTGTGGAATGCTTCCATGACTACTTCACCTCCCAGTTGCGAACGTCTACGATGTGGCCGGCGATCGCCGCCGCCGCCGCCATCTCCGGCGAAACCAGATGAGTGCGACTGCCGCGGCCCTGACGGCCTTCGAAGTTGCGATTTGACGTGGCGGCGCAGCGCTCGCCGGGTTTGAGCACGTCGGGGTTCATGGCCAGGCACATGGAACAGCCCGGCTCGCGCCACTCGAAGCCGGCGGCGAAGAAGATCTTGTCGAGGCCTTCTTTTTCGGCCTGTTCTTTAACCCAGTAGGAACCGGGAACGACCAGCGCCTGCACGCCCGAGGCTACCTTATAGCCTTTGGCGATACGGGCCGCGGCGCGCAAATCTTCAATGCGGCCGTTGGTGCAGGAACCGATAAAGACGTGATCGACTTGGATCGAAGTGAGCGGCGTGCCGCTTTTCAGATCGATATATTCAAGCGCGCGCGTCCATGCGTTGCGGTCGATCTCGGATTTGGCGCTGGCCGGATCGGGAACCTTGCCGGTAACGGGTGCGACCATGCCGGGGCTGGTGCCCCAACTGACGTAGGGAACCAGCGTCGAGGCGTCGATGGTGAGTTCGCGATCGAACTTGGCGCCCTCGTCACTTTTGAGCTTCGACCACTCGGCCACGGCCCGCTCCCAATCGGCACCCTTGGGCGCGTAACGGCGGCCTTTGAGATAGTCGAAGGTGGTTTGGTCGGGAGCGATCATGCCGGCGCGCGCGCCCGCCTCGATGCNNTGGCCGAGCCGGCGTACTCGATGACGCAGCCGGTGGCGCCGTCGGTGCCGATGCGGCCGATGATTGCCAGAATGATGTCTTTGGCCGTGACGCCTTGCGGCAATTGGCCTTCAACATTGATGCGGAAGGTTTGCGGCCGTTTTTGCGGCAGGGTTTGCGTGGCCAGCACGTGCTCGACTTCGCTGGTGCCGATGCCGAAGGCCAGCGCGCCGAAAGCGCCATGCGTGGCGGTGTGCGAATCGCCGCAGACGATGGTCATGCCCGGTTTGGTCAATCCCTGTTCGGGGCCCACGACGTGCACCACGCCCTGGAAGGGCGAGTCCACATCGAAGAGCTCGACGCCGAACTCGGCGCAGTTGGCGCGCAAAGTAGAAATCTGCTTGGCGGCGATGGGATCGGTAATGTTCTTGCGGCCTTCGATCGTGGTGGGCACGTTGTGGTCCACGGTTGCCACGGTGCGTTCCGGCCGATGCACTTTGCGCCCTGCCAGCCGCAGTCCCTCGAAGGCTTGCGGCGAGGTCACTTCGTGCACCAATTGCAGGTCGATGTAGAGCAGCGTCGGTTCGCCTTTGGGCTCGGCGACGATGTGCTGCTCCCAGACCTTCTCGAATAACGTCTTGGCTTCGGTGCTCATTAAATACAGCTCCTAAAAAACAGCTTCTAGCTACTAGCTTTTAGCCGCTAGCTTTGTTCTGCCAATTGAAACTTCCATGGCTCCATCCGGAGTCGAATTCGATCTAACGCCGCGAAAATCTAGAGGCTAACGGCTAGAAGCTAAAAGCTGCTTCACCGTCTCCCTAACCTTCGCGCCCATCTGGGTAGTCGAAAGCACGGTCAGGCCGGATTTGTCACCGCGAACGAGATCGGGAGTGCGGAAGCCCAGTTCGAGAACCTTGCGTACCGCCGATTCGACTGTCTTGGCTTCGGCTTCGAGTCCCGCCGAGTGGCGCAGAACCAGCGCCGCGGTCATGATGGCACCCAGCGGATTGGCCAATCCCTTGCCTGCGATGTCTGGCGCCGAGCCGTGCACTGGCTCGTAGAGATTCACCTTGCCGCCGATCGTCGCCGAAGGCAGCATGCCCAGCGAGCCGGTAATGACGCCGGACTCGTCGGTAAGAATGTCGCCGAAGAGGTTTTCGGTCACCACGACGTCGAAGTCGCGCGGCCGATTCAGAATGTGCATCGACATGGCATCGACGTACTGGTGCTCGAGCGAGACGTCGGGAAATTCTTTGGCCACTTCGGTGACCGTCGCGCGCCAGAGCTGCGAAACGTCGAGCACGTTGGCTTTGTCAACGCTGGTCAGTTTTTTATGGCGCTTTTGCGCCAACTGAAAGGCGATGCGTGCCACGCGTTCAACTTCGCCCGTGGTGTAGCGCATCGTGTTGAAGGCTTCGCCCTTGGCACGGTTCCATTCGCGTGGCTGGCCGAAGTAGAGTCCGCCGAGCAGCTCGCGGACGAATAAAATGTCGGCGCCATCGGTAATCTCCGGGCGCAGGGGACTGTTGATCGCCAGTTCCTTGAAGGCGAAGGCTGGGCGTAGGTTGGCGAAACCGCCCAGCGCGGCGCGAATCTTCAGCAATCCCGCCTCGGGACGCTTGTCGGGGGCCAGCGAATTGAATTCGTTACCGCCCACCGCGCCCAGCAGCACTGCGTCCGAGGCCAGCGCCGCATCAATTGTTTCCTGGGGCAGAGGCGTTCCGTCTTGCACGATCGCTACGCCGCCAATGCGCTTTTCAGTAAAACTAAACTCATGCCCGCCGGCCGAGGCGACCTCTTTTAAAACCGCAACTGCTTCGTTGGTGACTTCAGGACCGATGCCGTCGCCGGCGACTACTAAAATTTTCAGCTTCATTTCAACTCTTTTCCGTAGTTGCTGCTTACCATTGTTAGCGCGCATTCAAAAAATTATTTGAAAAAGGCGCGGCCTTGGCCGCACCGCGCGAGGCTTACAATCCATACAACTTGAGCCGCGGAGGAAAAATTTTTCCTCATCTTTATACTTCTTTATACTATCGAAACGCGCTGAAGTCCTGCTGTAGCAGGGGGCGGCCGATCGCCGCGGCCCTCAATTCAGCTCCTCAACCGGTTCCTGCCGCCGCTCGCGAATGCCATTGGGCAGCAGGCCGATCAGATCCTGATCGTAAATATTCTTTTTGCGATCGGCTAAGGCCACGAAGCGATAGTAGACGTGCTGCAACTCGTCGCGATCGACGGTAAAACCCAACTGCTCCAGCCGGTGGCGCAGTGCGGCGCGGCCGGAGTGCTTGCCCAGCACCAGATGCGTGCACGGCGCGCCCACCAGCGCCGGCGTCATAATCTCGTAGCAGAGCGGATTGGCCAGCATTCCGTGCTGGTGAATTCCCGACTCGTGCGCAAAGGCGTTGGCGCCCACGATGGCTTTATTGGGGGAGGGCTTGAAGGTGATCAACTGCCCTAGCACCTCGCTGGTCGGGTAAATCTGATCGAGCTTGATCGCCGAAGAAACGTTGAAGCGATCTTTGCGCACGTAGAGCGCCGCCGCAATCTCTTCGAGCGCGGCGTTGCCAGCTCGTTCGCCGATGCCGTTGATGGCGCATTCCACCTGCCGCGCTCCGGCTTCGACGGCGGCCAGCGTGTTGGCTACCGCCAGCCCCAGGTCGTCGTGGCAGTGCGTGGAAAGGATTACGCCCTTCTCGTCGATCGCCGGAATCCGCTCGCGAACCTCGCTGAACATGTGTCCGTACTCGGCGGGCATGACGTAGCCTACCGTGTCGGGCATGTTGATCGTGGTTGCGCCGGCTTCGATGGCCACGCGCACCATTTCGACTAAATAATCGCGATCGGCGCGGGTGGCATCTTCGGGCGAAAACTCCACGTCATCGCAGAGCGAGCAGGCCAGGCGCACGCTTTCACCGCATAAATCGAGCGCCTCGGCGCGGCTGAGCTTCAGCTTGTACTCCAGATGCAGGTCGCTGGCCGCCAGAAAGACGTGAATCCGCGCCCGCTCGGCGTGCTGCAGCGCGCGCGCTGCCATTTCGATGTCCTCGGTTTTGGCCCGCGCCAGCGAGGTGATGCGCGGCTTGCGAATAGCTTGCGTAATGGTCGCAATGGCCGCGAAATCGCCTTCGGAGGCCATGGCGAAACCGGCCTCGATTACGTCCACGCCCAGATCCTCCAGGGCGTGAGCCAGGGTGAGCTTTTCCTGCGTGGTCATGCTGCATCCCGGCGATTGCTCGCCGTCGCGCAAAGTGGTGTCGAAAAAGGCTACGTGATCGTTGCTCATAGGCTTATATGCCGGGTAACCGGTCGGATTCAATGCCTTATTTATAGCGACTTTGTTGCCATAAGGCAAAGTTATTATTGTTGCTGTCAGGATAAGTTTTTTTTATAATAAAGCGGTTGTCAGCTGTCAGCTTCGACTCGGCACTCGGGAGCGTCAGTGGGCAGAGGCCAGACGAAAGCGACAAAAGCGTGCAGTGCAACCATCAAGCTGGGAGCAAAAAGCTAGTAGCTAGAGGCTAAAAGCTGCTTTTCGGAGGCTTCCCGTGGAGTTGAGCCAACTCGAAACTTTTTTGGCTGTGGCTGAAGAACACAGCTTTTCCCGCGCCGCACTGCGGCTGCGGCGCACGCAGCCGGCCGTCAGTCAGGTGATACGCAAGCTGGAGGAGTCGGTCGGCGAAACGCTCTTTGACCGCGCGGCTCGCGACGGCTCGCTGACCGCCGCAGGTCTTTTGCTGCGCGATTACGCGCAGCGGCTGCTGGCGCTGCGTCGCGAGGCTTCGAGCGCTCTCGGCGAGTTGAAGAGCCTGGAGCGCGGCCACCTGCAACTGGCGGCCAACGAATATACCTGCATGTACCTGTTGCCGGCCATCGACGCTTTTCGCCGCGAGTTTCCCCACATCGACGTCACCGTGCAGCGCATGCTGGCCTCGCGCATTCCCGAGGAGTTGAGCCACCGCACCTGCGAACTGGGCGTCATTTCCTATCGTCCCGACCCCGATCAGATCCAATCCATCGCCGTTTACGGCGACAGTTTGGCGTTGATCGTCAGTCCGCATCACTTGCTGGCGCGCGCCAAGCAGGTCTCCATCCGTGACCTGGGTAAGGAAAACTTTATCGCCCACAACGTCGCCTCGCCGCTGCGTCGCAAGGTCATCGAGGCATTCCAGCGCTACCGTACGCCGCTCAATATGGGCATCGAGTTGCCGACGATCGAGGCGATCAAGCGCTTTGTAGCCATGGGCAACGGCGTGGCGCTGGTTCCGCACCTGACCGTGGCGCATGAACTGGAGACTGGCGATTTGGTGCGCGTGCACGTCGGCGAGCTGGATATTCGCCGGGTTTTGCGCCTGGCTCACCGCCGCCAAGCGACGCTTTCCTACGCCGCCCAGGCCTTTTTGCACACCATTAAGAACCTGGCTAGAGAACAGGGACCGCCTTTTTACTATCAGAAGGGGAAAAATGGGTAAGGCCGCTATCAGATCTCAGCTTGATGGTGACAACCGTAGGCGATTGACGAGAATCCAGTCTGGCAGCCGAGAGCAGACATTTGATAGCTGAGTTTTTGGCCTTTGTTTTCCGCCTTTCTCGCCTTTTTCCGCTGTCTGCGTCTATAAGCAAAGAAGATTCCGTCGCTTCCACTGTCTAGACCCGCCCCGGCCAGTTACAATGCTGAAAGCGGGGCCTGGAGCTATCCGGAGCGCCGGACCAGTGCGCGGAATCGACAAGGTAGTTGCACCCGCACGGTTGTGCAGTCGTGAGGATCAGGATCGAATGAAAAAGATCGCCTTTTTAGCATGTATGCTTGCCGCGGGCATTGCCGTCGGCCGCGCCCAAGAAAGCCGCCAGGATGTCAGCTTGAGTGTTACCGCGCTGATTGAGCCGTTTATGGCGTCGTCCACCAACGTGCAGGTGAATTCGACGCCGGCCTACGGCGCGCTGGCGAGCTACCGCTTCATGCTTACGCCGTCGAGCGCGCTTGAAGCCAACTACGGCATCACCTACAAGAACAGCATTGGCTACTATGTGAGTCCCTACCACTACAAGGTCTTGACGCGCACCGAGGAGATTTCGGGCGCCTACGTCCGCTCCTTTGTTTTCAAGAACTTTAACCCGTTTGTTGAAGCCGGACCGGGTGCATTCATCTTTTTGCCCATTCGCAACTCCGGCACCACTACGATGGATACCAAGCAGCAGACCGAGATCGGCTTCGTCTACGGTGGTGGCGTCGCCTATGAGATCAGCCCCAGCTTCGACATTCGTGCCGAGTATCGCGGATGGGTGACCAAGGTGCCGACCTTCGGCGACTCTCAGTTCACCACCAGCCGCTGGTACAACATCTACAATCCAGTGCTGGGCGTGGCTTACCACTTCTAAAAACAATTGTCAGAAAAAGGGGGTCGGCTTGGCCGATCCCCTTTTTGCTGCATGGTTGAAGCTTGCCGTTAGGCGGTTTCTTTCTCCGCGCCGCGCGCCTCGCTGTAGCGGCCCAACTCCTTGACCATGCCGCAGTGCGCACCGAGCACCTGCAGTACGCGGTCTTCCTCGGCCGCCGCGCCGATCTGGCAATCCACGTAGAAAATGTATTCCCAGGGCTTGCCGTGTACCGGCCGCGATTCGATTTTGGTCAGGTTGGTGCCCTGCGCCGAAAGCGCCGCCAGCGCCGCCATCAGCGAACCAGGCCGGTGCTCAAGCGTAAACGCAATGCTCATCTTGTTCGCGCCTGGCTCAACGGTTGCCTCGGCCGCGCGCCTCACCAGGAAAAATCGCGTGTAATTTTCCGGATTGTCCTCGATGCCGGCCGCCAGAATCTCGGCATGATAAAACTCGGCCGCGGCCCGGCTGGCGATTCCGGCCGCATGGTGGTTGTTCAGTCCAGCCAACTGCTTTACGCTGCCGGCGGTGTCGTAAAAGGGCACGGCTTCGATTTGCGGATGTTCGGCGAAGAACCGCCGGCACTGCGCCAGCGCCACCGGATGCGAATAGACGCGGTTGATTTCCCCTGTCTCGACGCCTGAGATCCCGATCAGATTATGCCGGATGTGCACTAGCGTCTCCCGCACCACACGCACATCGTGGGTCAGCAGCAGGTCGTAGTGCTCCAGAACCGAGCCGGCCAGGCTGTTCTCAATGGGAATGACCGCGGCCTCCACGGTTCCGCTCGCCAGTGCCGCAAAAGCGTCCGCGGAGAGCGAAAAAGGAACGATGGCGGCATCGGCGACCAGCTTGATCGCGGCTTCGTGGCTGAATGAGCCGGGTTCTCCCTGAATGGCAATCTTCATTCCGGCGGCTTGATCTCCTGGGAGCAAATTGGGTGTGGTAGCCATGGGGGCGTCTTGAATGGAATGCTTTCTCGCACCATACCACAGGTGGAATGGGGTTTTGACATGGATTCGGGTGGAAGGCGTGAAAATCAGCGGCTGAGCCACAGGTCGGCGGCCACAAAGGCAAGAAAGACGGTGGCGATGACGCCGTTCATGGTGAAGAAGGCGGCGTTCAGGCGGCGCAGGTCGCGCGGGGAGACCAGGGAGTGCTCGTAAGCCAGCAGGAGGGCGACGGCGGCGATGCCGAGCCAGCCGAGTGTCCGAAATTGGAACAGTACGGCGAGCCAGGCGAGGAGGGCGAGCTGGCCCAAATGCATGGCGCGGGCGGCAAAGAAAGCGGCGGGGATGCCGGCAGACTGGGGCAGGCTGTGAAGGCCGGCGGCGCGGTCGTGCTCGAAATCCTGACAGGAGTAGAGGACGTCGAAGCCGCCGGCCCAGAGGGTGACGGCGGCGGTGAGGACGAGAATGCGGGGGTCAAGTGAGCCGCGGACGGCGATCCAGGCCGCGGTGGGGGCCAGGCCGAGGGCGAGGCCGAGGCCCAGGTGCGACCAGCGGGTGAAGCGCTTCAGGTAGCTGTAGCCCAGCAGCACGACGAGGACCACGGGCGACAGGTAGAGGGTGAGCCGGTTGAGCTGGGCGGTGGCCAGCACAAAGACCAGCGCCGCGATGCAGGTGAAACCGAGAACGAACTGGCGCGAGAGCAGGCCGGCGGGAATGGCGCGGGTGCGGGTGCGGGGATTGGCGGCGTCGAGCTCGGCGTCGGCCCAGCGGTTGAAAGCCATGGCCGAGGAGCGGGCGGCGACCATGGCGACGAGAATCCAGACGATGGTGCGGCCGGCGGGCAGGCCATGGGCGGCGAGGAGGACGGAGGTGAGGGCAAAGGGGAGCGCGAAGATGGAGTGCTCCCACTTGATCATCTCCAGGGTGGTTCGGGTTTTGGACCAGATGCCGGGCATGGGGCTCTGATTAGCAGTGTAATGGAGCGATTTTGAAATTGGACTTTTCGCGGACGGGGTATAGGTTGTGGAGAGAAGCCTTGTGCAAGGAGATTGAGATGAAGAGATCGGCCATCAACCGGAGCATTGCCGAAGCCAGCGCGTTTTTCGCGGAGAATCGCTTTGTGCTGCCGCCGTATGCGGATTGGACGCCGGAAGAATGGCGCGGACGGGGCAGCGAGGCGAATGAACTGCGCACCCAGCGGCTGGGGTGGGATGTTACCGATTTCAGCGCCGGGCACTTCGAGACGCTGGGACTGACGCTGTTTACGCTGCGCAACGGGGTGCCGGCGGGCGGGGGGAACGGCAAAATCTACGCCGAGAAGATTATGTTCGTGCGCCAGGACCAGGTGACGCCCTTCCACTACCATGCGCGCAAGACTGAGGACATTATCAACCGGGGCGGCAAAGGGACAGGGCGGCTGGCGGTGCAACTCTACAATTCGACCGCGGACGGAGGATTGGCCGAGAGCCCCGTTTCGGTGGCTTGCGATGGAATCCGGCGGCAGGTGGAAGCCGGAGGTACGGTGATCCTGGGGCCGGGCGAGTCCATTACGCTGACCCCTTATCTCTACCACACGTTCCGTGCCGTGGAGGGCCATGGGCTGATCGGGGAGGTGTCGTCGGTGAACGACGACGACCGGGACAACTACTTCCTTGAGCCGCTCCCGCGCTATCCCGAGATCATTGAGGATGAGGCCCCATTGCGCGTGCTTTGCACGGAGTACCGGCTGGCTTGAGCAGGATTGGCCCCGCCGCTGCCACGGGATGCTTATTTCTTAGAACCTGTATAAAAACTCGCAGTTTTGAAACGGCGCGGCCTTAGCCACCGAGGGAATGCAAAGGATAGAAAACACGTTCCTTCGGGGGCTAAAGAAGCTGCGG
>PMHC01000004.1 GCA_003156495.1 Acidobacteriaceae bacterium | reverse complement strand
CCAATGCCGGCGAAGAGGGCGCAGTTGTTGTAGCCAAGGTTCTTGAGTCAAAGGACCAGCACTTCGGCTACAACGCTCTGACCAACGTCTTCGAGGACCTGGTCAAAGCCGGCGTCATCGACCCCACCAAGGTAACCCGCACGGCGCTGCAGAACGCGGCTTCGATCGCGGCTCTGTTGCTGACCACCGAGGCTCTGATCGCGGAGATCCCCGAGCCCAAGCAGGCAGCGCCTGCCGGCGGTCACGGCGGCATGGAAGGCATGTACTAGACAGGGAACAGGGATTAGGGAACGGGGAACAGAAAAACCTGCTTCTTAAAACCGATAACAACAAAAGGCCTCCAGCTTCGGCTGGGGGCCTTTTGTATGCGCAAAATAACTTTGTGCCGCGCCGATGATTAAAGCGCCGCCTGCAAACCGGCTTTGCCGGCGATTCGACTTGTTTCTGCGCTACATGAGGTGAACGGCGGCCGGAGCGTTCGTTTGCTCAATCGGCGTTGCCTCGACGGCTGCAGGCGGGCGATGAGCGCGCAACCAACCGGCCGCCAGCCATGCGCGTGGGACCGAAAACTCTGACCATCCGCAGTCCAGACAGACGCAGATATCCGGAGACGGAGTCATGGGGGGATGGCTCAAGGTTCGAAGAGTATTGCGATATAACCGGACCTCAGCCGGAATAACGGAAACGGCGGAGGATTGGCACTTCGGACAGACCATAGAGACACCTCAAGCAAAGGCCATGATGCAATAAGAATCGTCAGAGGAGGTGCTTTTATCAAAGTATATTTCAAGTAATTTTTCAACAATAGCTGTTGAATTCCCGCACGAAGGTAAGAATTACTTTTATGGAATCAAATTGGGAATCGGTTGGATAAAGAAGTGTCTCGTTCGGAGAAGTTTCTGAACGAGACAGGCATATAAGAGGCTATTTTCCACGGTTAAGAGCGAATTCATGAAAGAACTTTAAGGCAAGAGTGCGGCAAGCCGGGAGCGCCTCTCTCCATGGGCGAAGGTGCGCCTCCATGCCCAAGTTTATTCAGAAAAGAAAAACGCGGCAGCCGAGGCCGCCGCGTCGTGAAAAGTCTCAGCTCCGTTAAAAATTGATGCGGCCGGAGATTTCCACCTGCCGCGGCGTGTACAGGAAGGCGCTGCTGTTGGAATTGTTCGGTACCAAGAAGGTTCGGTTTCCGGTGCCATCAGTTCCCGTGTAGGTAAGCGTGGTTCCCGACAAGCTGTACAGATATGTAGCTTGATAGCCGGTAATGTTCTGGTGGTTAGCAACATTGAAGACGTTGAGTACGAGGTCAAAGCTGCGAATGGTGTGGCTGTTATCGAAGTTGATCGACTTCTGCAAGCGGACGTCGTCGACGATGCGCCGCGGATAGCGATAAGTGTTATTGCCGATTTGCGGAATGATGCCGCCCTGGAATCCCGAACCATTGAGGCCGTTTGAAATGCCGCCGGTAGGCTTCGGACTGCTCGTGCCGGTAAGAATGCCGGCGGTGAAGGGCAGGCCGTTCTGCATCTGGAAACTATCGTTCAGGCTCCAGTTGTTAGCCAGCCACTTAAGCGGATTATCCGATTGGATATTGGGGAAGTTATAGAGCGCGTAAGCGACAAAGCGGTTCGGAACGTTGAAGCTCGAGTTTCCGTAGTTAACCCGGTAATTGCCGTAGGGGTCATACCAGGATTGCGATGCGCCTTGCGTGTTGGTGTTTTGCGCGTAATCGAGCGCATGCGACCAGGTGTAGTTGGCATCAAACTGAATGTTTTTAAGCGACCGGTTGAGTATCTCGGCGACAAGGGCGTTGTAGTTTGAATTGACATTGCTAACCAGCTCGGTGATGGCTTGGAAGTTATTGGCCGTCGTACCGAAGACATTGGTATTGCCGTAGGCGGTGTAGACCGGGATACTGATGGTTGCGCCCGTGGCGCCCAAGGGGCCTTTGCCTTTAGGATCGCCGGCGACAGTGAGCGTTTTAGCGGTCGTGGTGGGATTGAGGTTCATGTCGAGGAAGTTGGGCAGGAAGCGTCCCTGTGCTCCCAGATAGCTCAATTGGAAGATGGTTCCGCGACCAACTTCCTGCTGCAGAACCAAGTCATATTCCTGCACCTGGGGAGAGCGCAGGCTCGGCGACAGGTAATACGAGGTCGGCTTGGCCGAAGAGGAACCCAGAGAGAAGATTGTGGGATAGGTCGGCGCGCTGGAGGTGTTGGGATACCAGGTGGCAGTGAACTGCCCATTGGGGCTGCCCGTACCCAGACGAACCGTTTCCAGATTGCCGTTGGCGGTGCGTCCATAGTAGACGCCGTAGCCGCCGCGCAGAACCGTTTTGCCGTTGCCGTGTACATCATAGGAGAAGCCGACGCGAGGACCGAAGTCTTTTTTGTCGGTGGGGTTGTTCGATAAGCCGTTATACGGCGTAAAGCTGCCGGTGGCGGTTGTAAGCTTCGCGTCAGCTTGCGGAATCGCTTCATAGTCCCAGCGAAGTCCGAGCTCGAAGGTCAAGCGCGGAGAGAACTTCCAGTTATCCTGCACGAAGATGCCAGCGTCCAAGGTGGAAATGTCATAAGTCGGATTGCCGAAGCCTTGGGCAAATGAATAGTAGCAAGGGTAGCTTCCGGTGACGGAAGCGCCGTTTTGCGAGGCGGAAGAATCGCAACCGACCGCATTGGCGCTCGATGGCGTCACTCCGTTCTTGAAGTTGAGCAGATCGTTAAAGTAGTTGCCGACCCAGTTATAACTGAAATAACCATTGCTCTCGTAGGTATTGTTCATCAGATCGTAGTTATGAACCATATCCACGCCAAACTTGAGACTGTGTTTTCCCTCGTTCCAGTAAAGGATGTCGCTGACCTGCCATTTGCGCTCGTCGGGATAGGACGCGCGGTGGGAGTAATAGGGCGATCCGGCATTGAAGGCGTAGTTATATCCCGGCGTAACGTAAGGAACATTGCCGGTGCTAGCCGTCATATCTGCCTTCGTATAGTCGGTGTACGACTGCTGGCCTTCCCAGTTCAGCTCGCGGCTATATTGGAAAAGAATTTCGTTACTGATGTTATTGGTGATCAGGCCGGTGAGCTTGGCTACGCCGTAATCGAGCTTAACGAAGTCATTGCCCTGGGCGTCGCGTGAGTAGTTATCAGAGGCGGTAGTTTGCACGCCGCCGGGCGAATCCCAACGCAGACGATGATAGAGGACGCTCGCATGGTACTTGGGGGTGATTTGCCAATCGATTTTCGGCGTATTGATTTCCTGATAACCCTGGCGCGCGACTTGTCCAATGTCGGAATTTAAGCCGAAATCGGTGAGTGCCGTGGCTCCCGTATAGCTGCTAACCGTCACGTTTGAGCTGCCGTATAGCAGCGCCGCCCAATCATAAGCGGCTTGCGCGTAACTGATCTTCTGGCGGGCAGCCAGCGCGCAGGCATTGGCGTCGTTAATGGCGGTGCTGGGCGCGCCGGTCAGAGTGCCATTCGGGGCGCAATTTTCACCCGAAGACAAGGCAGCTTGCGGCAAAGTAAAAAACTGAAGCGGAGTTTTTGGAACACCCACGGCGGGAAAAACGTGAGTGTGCTGGTCATAGGTATAGATCCAGAAAAGTTTGTTTTTAATGAGCGCGCCGCCGGCCGTGAAGCCATAAATCTTGCGCAAATCTTCCGGTTTGATGTGTTGAGTTACCGCTGCTCCATTAACGAGGTTAGTCAGCGTGGTGTAGTTGTTGTAGGCCGCCCACTTGCTTTCCCGGTGATAGTAGTAAGCCTGTCCGTGGATCTGATTGGTTCCGCTTTTGGTTACCGAGGTGATGACACCGCCGGCGGCGCGTCCATATTCAGCCGAGTAGACGCCGGTGTTGACGGCAAATTCGCGAACGGCATTGCCGGAGGTGGAATAGGCTTCGCGCGTACGTCCGCGCTCTTCGGCGAAGAATGCCTGGTTATCATCGGCGCCGTCGATTTCGATGTTGTTCAAGAGGGGGCTGATGCCACGAACACTGACGAGCCCGTAGCCGTCCGCATTCGATACCACACCGGGAGTGGTCATGGCCAAGCTGGACCAGCGACGGTTGTTGATGGGGATCGATTGCAGCGCCTTGCTGTTAAGTGTTCCGGCAAAGTCGGGGGACTCGAGGTTCATGACGGGAGCTTGTTCGGTGACGATGACTTCGGTCGAGGAAGAGGCCACCGCCATGTGCGGCGCAAGATTGGTGACCTGTCCGACGACGACCGCAACTTGATCGATGCGGTAGTTGGCGAAGTTGGCGGCCGAAATGGCCACGGCATAGGTTCCCGGCTCGAGCAGCGGAGCTTTGAAGTAACCGCTGCTGTCGGCGACGAGATTGATGGTGAAGCCGGTGGCCGTATTTTGAATCTTGATGGTTGCGCCTGGGACTACGGCTTCGGAGGCGTCCAGAACGGAACCGGCGATCGCGCCTTGTGTAGTGGACTGCGCATTTAAGGTTATCGGACTGACGTACGCAATCAAGAGAAATAGCACCAGAAAGCAGATGCTCCAGTGAATTCGATGCATTGTCATAACTGCCCTCCAAAGAAATGTTATATGGCGTTGAGTGGATAGAAAGCGCAGCGGGCGGAGTATGGTGACCGCGCAATCGGTTCTATCCCGTGCCGTGAGTCAAAGGCGACAGCGTAATACGGCTTGCGGTATGAGCAACGTTTGGCGTGCTCTGTATGTTGCGATGATCCCAGAAAATGAGCTTACAAATGCCATATGAATGCGAAGTAAATTTCGCCGGCAAAATGCGCGTGCGCGGTAGCGGTGAATCCGAGTGCGGCAGACGGATCAATCCAATTCCATCGCTGATGATTCACTGCCAGTTTCAGTTGCACTGCTGCATGGCCGGTTAGCGCATCTGCTTGTTTACGGCCGGTTTTGTTCTCAGAGCCCGAGTTTCCAACCATGCAAAATGTACGCTGAACTTTGCTCTGAAACTGTTTATTTTAAGCGCGGCGCGCATGAGATTCCAAGGTGGAAAAGGCGGCTCGGCACGCGATTTCTTGTAGGAAAAGCGGAGTTTGGGGGACTGCGCTGTGGAAAAACTGGGAGAAATTAGAGCATTTTTACCAGTTCTGTAGAGTGCCGAATCTTGTTGAAGGTTGCCGCTCACTGAAGTTCGCGTCAACTCGACGATCCTGAGTTCTATACACCTTTGGCAAAAATGCTTAGGCGGATGCCGCGAAGTTATGTCGCGAAGGAAAAATCCGCCTCATCCCTGGCATGATGCACGCAGGAATGAGGCGGTGGTTTGAGTTCAAAAAAACAGCGGATTAATGGCCGCTGCCGGGGCCCCAGCGAAGGCGCAAGCCGACGCGGATATTGAACGGCAGGCTAGGATAGCCGATCGGGCCGATGTGCTGGTTGTTCAGTAGATTTTCCGCATGCGCGTAGATGTCCATCCACGAGAGCAATTGAAAACTTCCGCCCAGGTCCAGCTTGGCGTAGCCGTAATCGAGGTTGCGGTTGGGCAGCAGCATCGTATTGTCGTAGCTAGCGTCTTGGTTTTCTAAATAGGTGGAGTCGTCGCTGCGGCTGACAAAGGCCGAGGTGAAGACGCCGGTCAGGCGATGGGTTTCGTAGCTGGCCGTGAAGTAACCCGTATGTGGCGCGCGGCGGAAGGGGCGCGCACCCTTGAGTGGCGAGTAGGCGCCGACGGAAATGCCGTTGAAGGTGGGAATGGCGCCCAGCAGCGCTTCGTCGTCGTTAGTGAAGGAGCGCTGCACGACGGCGTCGAGATAGGTGTAGCCACCGCGGAAGAAAAGCGACTTGCCGATGCCGCTTTCAACGTTGGCTTCAACGCCTTGAGCGCGGAAGGCTTCGGAGTTGATCATCAGCTCGTAGGCGCCGTTCGCCTGCAGTACAGCTTCCAGTTGTTGCTGCTGCGTGGTGGTAAGATTCGGCAGCAACTCGGGAATCAGGTCCAGGCCGACGTCTTCGATTTCTTTGCCGAACTGATTGTGAAAATAGGTGGTGCGGAAGACGATGTGCCGGCTCAAGAAGGCCTGTTCAACGCCGCCTTCGTAGGTGCGCGTAGTGGGCGCGGCAAGCGGCTGAATGTGCAGTTGCTGGATGGTTGATTGCGAACCGTAGGTTACGAGGAAGTTGTAAAGCGAACCGTCCTGGTCAGTGAGCCTGGGCTCGCGCACCGCGTCGCCGAAGTTAAACAGCAGGCGCGTGCCGCTGAAGACGCCGTTGCGCGGGCGAAGGACGAAGTATGAAGCGCCGGCGCGCGGCGAGGTCTGTGTGCCGAAGAGCGAATAGTGTTCCAGGCTGCCGCCCAGCGTGTAGTAGAAGCGGTGTTTGAAGTCGCCGTGTACAGCGGCGATGTAGTCGTAGTTGGTGCGCTCGACAGGTTTGTAGTAGGTGCTGCCGGGGTCTGCTCCGCGTTCATTTTCATATTGGAATCCTATTAAGCCGGCCAGATGCGACGTGAAGGTAACATCGCCGTGATAGACAAGCTGGTCGCGGTTGTTGACGTATTGCGCGTGCTCCGGATAGCTGCCCGCGCAGTCCAGCACGGCTTGCCCGCTGGTGGTGTAGCCGTTTGCGCCCGTGATGGTGACGGTATCGCCCAGATACGCCGCCGAGTAGCAATACGCGTTGTAGGCCTGATAATTGCCCGAAGGTTGCCAGGTCGCTGTTTGTTCGCGCTTGCGCGTCATTCCGTAGCGCGCGCTCTGGTGAATGCTGGTTGTCGTCTGGTTGTCGATTGAGCCGCTGAAGTACAGATCCTGATCTTTCAGCGTTTCGTTGTCGGCGACGTGATAAAAGTCCCAGGCGTTGGGCGAGCCGGTAGCGCGCACGCCATAGTGCAGCGTGGCGCGGATCTGCGTACTGGCGCTGGGCATCCAGCCCAGATTGGCCGCCGTGGTCGCTACATGGTATTCGTCGTTGGGCAGATTGTTGGCGGTTTGGAGCCAACTGAAGGCGCCCAGATAGTCGATTTTTTTATGTGCTCCGGCTACGGTAAGCTCTTCGCGTGAAGTAGAGAGGTTGCCGGCGTCGCCCTGGAAGAGCACGGAAGGGAAGCTGGTGGTGCCGTGCGGCGTCGTCAGGTTGATTACGCCACTGGCTGCGTCGGCGCCGTAAAGGCTGGAGTCCGGGCCACGGTAAACTTCGGCACTTTCGACAGCGGTTGTCGAGAGCGGACCAAAGTCGAATTGATTGCCCATGTCGCCCACGTCCACGCCGTCGAGCAGAATTTTGTTGGCCGTGGAGTTGCCGCCGCGGATGAACAGGGAGGCTTGCGATCCCATCTGTCCCGTTTGCACGACCATTACGCCGGGCATCAGCCGCAAGGCGCTCGTCAGATCGTCGCGTAATGCCAGGTCGAGCTGGCTCAACACCGTGGTAGCGGCGCTAGTCTGCGGCTGCGGCGTCGGTGTGCCGGTGGCGGCTACCACAATCGACTCGCGTGTCCAGGCCGGCTCCAGCACCAGATTGCGCTCGACCACCTCAAAGGCGCTGGCGTAGAACTCCGGCGTTTGCAACTGGCGGAAGCTGCTGGCCGAAACCACAAGAAAGAAGCGGCCGCTGACGCCGGTCGAAAGCTGGAAGCTGCCATTGGCGGTAGAAACAGACGTGATCAGAACGTTGCCGCTGCTGATTAACGATACTTTGGCGCCGGTAACTTTGGCGCCGGTGGTATCGGTGATAACGCCGCGGATGGATGCGGCCGGGGATAGCATGGCGGCTGAAAGCAGCAAAACTACGGCAAGCGCGCGTAGAAAAGCGCCGCGTGAAACGGCGTGCAAGACGATACGAGTCGTCATTTATGGCTCCTTCGTTCCCCTCGGAACGCGAAAAGCAATTCGGTACGCCACAGGACCGGTCTCCTGACTCGCGCCTCAACAGCTAACGGCTGCTTTCCCGGAATCTTCTCCAGTGGCAAACAAGCCGTGCCTCTTCGCTTACAGTTACGGGGTAGTGGCGGATTTGCACCGCGCTTCCCGACATCAGATAATGTGATTCTATCACTGCTGTCCGGGGAAAAATGAGCAGCGTTACCGTAAAGCTCTGATTGCGTGTTAGATAGACTTATGCGTTTCCGGGAACGATTTAAAATTGCTACGGGAAATGCGGCGGTGGCTTCCGGCTGCGCAACAATTCGGAATGAACGCTGGCCGGACCGTCTTTGCGCAGTTGATCGAGCACCTGCCCGACAATGAACTACCGCGCCGCAAG
>PMHC01000057.1 GCA_003156495.1 Acidobacteriaceae bacterium | reverse complement strand
CCGAGCCCGACCACGAAGGCCATCTCTACGGTCCCGATGCACCGGAAACCCGCGCCGCCGTGCGCAAAATGGATGCCTGGGTGGGCAAGCTCAAGACCGCGCTGGATTCCACCGGCCTGCCCATCGATCTTGTCGTCGTCAGCGATCACGGCATGGTCAAAACCAAGGGCGATTGGATCGACCTCGGCGACTTCGCCGATCTGAAGGGCTTTGAAACCGTCGGCTACCTGCTCTACGGCAAATCCGAACCGGATCGCGCGCGCGTCTATACCCAGCTCAAAAAGGCTTCGTCGNNCATGCACGGCTTCGATCCGCGCCTGCTGCCCGAGATGAAGGCTATCTTTTTCGCCGCCGGTCCAGACCTCGTCGCAAGCAAGACTCTGGCCCCTTTTGATAACGTTAATTTATATCCATGGATAGCGTATCTGCTCGGCCTCAAGCCTCCGCGGAACGACGGTAGCTTGAATATCTTATCAGCAACGCTGCGCAACGGTAGCGCTGAAACGGATAAATAGAGATTGGAGAACAAATCACTATGAGTTTAGTTTTAGGAATTGACGGTGGAGGCACCAATACCCGCGCTTCCATTGCCGAAGACGATCGTGTGCTTGCCTATGCCAAGAGCGGATCGATCAAGCGGCTGCGTGTCGGCGCCGAGGTCGCCGAAGAAAATTTACGCAAGCTGCTCAAAGAGGTCTACGCGCAGGCGGGCGTCAAGAGCCTCCGCGCCGCCTCCTGCGGAATAGCCAGCTCGACCATGCCCGGCATTACCGAATGGGTTACAGCCGTCTTCCATGACTTTTCCGTCGAGCGTTCCGAGGTCGTCGGCGATGAGGTCATCGCTCTGGATGCGGCTTTTCACGGTGGTCCGGGAATCCTGCAAATCGCCGGCACCGGCTCCAATACCATTGGCCGCGCCGCCGACGGCACTCGCGAATCAGCCGGTGGTTGGAGCTCGCGCCTCGGTGACGAAGGCTCCGGCTACTGGATCGGCGTCAATTCGCTTCGCCGCGCTCTTCATGCCCACGATCGCGAACAACCCACGAAAATTCTCGATGCGGTCGGCAAGCTCTGGGGCACGCACACCGTCGACGAGTTGGTGAACATCGGCGACAGCACTCCAGGGCCGGACTTCGCCGCCTTGACCCCCATCATCGATGATCTGGCCGAAGCTGGCGATCCGGTGGCCGTAGACGTTCTACATCAGGCCGCCTCTGACTTGATTGAGTTCGTGCTGCTCGTCCGTGAAAAACTGCGCCGCAAGCACAACATCGTCGGCGAAGTTCCCGTCGCCTGGACTGGTAGCGTCATCGAGAAGACTCGCCTGGTGCACGAAACCTTCTTCGCCGGCCTGCACGCCGCCGCGCCGCAAATGCCCGTCGCCACAAATGCGGTCGTCTCGCTCGACGGCGCTCTCTGGCGCGCCAAACGCCTGGCGCAAACCAACTAGAACATTTTCACCGATGGTGTAGTGGAAATGATGGTGTAGTGGAAATATGGGTGCCCCATTCTAGCCGCGTTCTTGTTCTTTGCGGCTAGGGTGGGGTGCAAGTCAATCAATACTCCGATATATAAGCTCTAAGCGGCGGAATAACTCGCTACCGTCTCGCCATTCCGAATCGCCGCGATCAACTTGCCGCGCTCGTTAACGACGACCATATTGGCCTCGCGTCCAACCGCCAGCTTGCCCACGCGATCGGCAAACCCGGCCATCGTCGCCGGATTCACCGTCAGCAGTCGCAGAGCCCGCTCGAGCGGCGCATCGGTAAACTCCACAAAGTTGGCCAACGCCCGATCGAGCGTCAACACGCTGCCGGCCAAAACGCCGCGCGCCATCGCCCGGCCATTCGCCACCTGCACCGGAAAACCGCCCAGATGGTACTCGCCGTCGGGCATTCCCGCCGCGCTCATCGCGTCGGTAATCAGAATCGCCCGCTCCGCCCCCTTGGCCCGCCACCACAGCTTCGCCATCTCCGGCCGGCTGTGAATGCCGTCGCAGATCAGCTCGGCGTAAATCTTGTCGCAGGTCAGCACCACGCCCAAAATTCCCGGCTCGCGGTGGTTCAGCGCGCGCATCGCGTTAAAGGTGTGCGTGCCGCTTGCCGCGCCGGCCTCGATTGCCGCATAAGTCTGCTCGGCCGTTGCATCGGAGTGGCCTAGCGAAACACGCACGCCGCGCGCTGTAGCATGGCGCACAAACTCCGCCGCACCTTCCAGCTCCGGTGCCACCGTCATCAAACGGATGTGCCCCTTGGCCGCTTCGTAAAAACGGTCGAAGATCGCCGGATCGGTCGGCTGCAAATACTCCTTCGGCTGCACGCCGCACTTGGCCGCCGAGACAAACGGCCCTTCCAGATGGATGCCGATGGGGAAGGCCGTTTGGTGGGCGGCCTTTGCGCTCTTCTCGATCTTCTCCGGATGCTCGATCAGATCTGCCAGGCCTTCAAGCGAGCGCAGCGTCGCATCCAGCGGCGCGGTCATCGTCGTCGCCAGATAGCTGCCCGTGCCGCGCGTGGCCAGGAACCGCCCGATCGTGCCCAGCGCCTCCGGCGTCGCTTCCATCACGTCATGGCTGGCCGCGCCGTGAATGTGCACGTCGAAAAAGGCCGGCGCGATTGTGGCTCCGGCAAACGGGCCAACTCCGCTCCCCGCCGACGCGGATTTCCCATCGGCATCGCCGCTGGCGATCGAGGCAATTTGTCCATCTTCAATTTCAATCACTGGATTGGCGAGCAACCGCTCGCCGTCCCAAAGGCTAGAAGCTGTAATTTTTGTGCGCATCACAGATTATCCTAGCAGCGTTGCGGCCAGGTACAAACCTGCGGGCAGGGAACTCCGGCCGCCGGTTCCAGGCCTCGGATCAAGAGATCCGCCTCAAGGCGCTCTGTCTCTTTTTATCTATATTTGCGCAATATGCCCAGCACGCGGCCTTGAATCGCCACCTGCGCCGCCGGCACATAGATCGGCTCCATCTCGAAGTTCGACGGCTGCAACCGAATCTGCGTTCCCTCGGGATAAAAACGCTTCAGCGTCGTCTCCGAGCCGCGCACCAGCGCCACCACAATCTCGCCATGATGCGCCGTCCGCGTCCGCTCCACCAACACATAGTCGCCGTCGATGATGTGCTCGTCGCGCATCGAATCGCCCCGCACCTCCAACGCGAAAACATCGCGGTTGCCCACCACATCGGCCAGCGAAATCGTCTCCTGCGTCTCCAGCGCCTCCACCGGCAGCCCGGCGGCTATCCGCCCGGCCAGAGGCAATCGCAGGCTCGAACGCGTCGGCGAGCCCGGTGGCAGAAGATCGATCGACCGGCTGCGGTTATGCACCCGATCCAGCAACCCCTTCTTCTCCAGGTTGGTGATGTGCTTGTGCACGGTCGCCAGGCTCTTCAGCCCCATTCCGTGCGCAATCTCCTCAAAGGAAGGCGAATAACCATTGCGGGTCACAAACGCTTCCAGAAAGTCCAGAACCTCTTTTTGCCTGCGTGTAACGGCCATGCGCGAATTATAGCGAATAAAAAGCGAACTGGGCGTTTATTTTTTCGAGAAAGTTTACCCTCTCGGCACATCTTGGGCCGCACGACGCCGCCCGTTTCCACCGTACAATCGATGCATGATCCTCGAAAGCTTTCCCGTCGGTCCTATCGCCTGCAACTGCACCATTCTCGGCGACGAAAACTCGCACGAAGCGCTGCTCGTCGATCCCGGCGCCGAGGCGCAGCGCATTCAACGCCGCCTCGCCGAGCTCGGTCTAACGGTCAAGCAAATTCTGCTCACTCACGCCCACATTGACCACGTCGGTGCCGCCTGGACGATAAAACAGGCGACCAATGCCCCTATCTTCCTGAATGAAAACGACCTGGAGCTACTTCAAATGATCGACACGCAGGCCACCTGGCTCGGCATTGCACCGCCAGAAGTCGGCTTGCCCGACGAAGGACTGGACGACGGCCAGACCGTCGGCCTCGAACACTACCCCGCCAAAGTTCTCTACACCCCCGGACACTCGCGGGGCTCGGTCTGCCTCTACTTCGCCGACCAAAAGCTGTTGCTCTCCGGCGACACCCTCTTTGCCGGCAGCGTTGGCCGCACCGACCTGCCCGGCGGCGACTCCAGCCAGATCATCCAATCCATCCACGCCAAACTGCTCCCGCTTCCCGACGACACAACCGTCATTCCCGGCCACGGTCCCGGCACGACCATCGGTGAAGAGCGAATCAGAAACCCCTATCTGCGCACCGAGATCTAGCGATGGTGTAGTTGAAATATGGGTGCACTATTCTAGACGCGTTCTTGTTCCTTGCGGCTAGGGTGGGGTGGTAAGTTAATCCAGCTCCGACATTTTCCCAGACGAAGCACGCACAAGCTATCACCATAAATATCATCATGATGCGATAGATACTTAAGCTTATACTTTAAGTATCTATCGCTCCTTGTTGCATTCTTGGTTCGTTCCTAAATAGTTAACAAAAATTCCTAGACCGTTACTGAATTCCAACTCCCCTCCCAACAGGCTCACCACCAGCCAGCCGGACTCCGGCATTCCGAAAAAGTATCCCGGATGAACCCATACGCCTTGCCCTAGAAGCTCCAAAGCTGTCTGCTCGTCGGGCTGAAGCGCCGGAATGCGCACAACGGCGTACCAGCCCCCTTCGGCCTTCAGCCGTTGAACTGCTGGCAAAGCTGCGAGTCCGCGATCGAGCGTCGCCAGATTGGCCTCAGTCCGCCGGCTGATCTGCTCCTGAATCGCAGCCCGGCTCTCGATCCACGACCTCATGGCCCACTGCACCGGCGCATTCATTGAAAGAAATGTATCGGCCACAATCTCCAGCCGTTCGAGAGCGCGCTTCCGCTCCGGTCCGGAGACGACAATCCAGGCCGCCTTCATCTGCGGCAGCCCGGCGATCTTGCTGAGCCCGCTCACGACGAAGACCGGAAGGCCTTCGAGGCCGGTGGCAAAGCTCTTCGCTGCTCCGCCAAAGCCATAATCCAGAAAGACCTCGTCGACGATCAGCGCAAGATCGAACTCCCGGCACAGACGAGCAATCGTTTCGGCCTCCCAGGGCTTGGTGAAGTGGCCGGTAGGGTT
>PMHC01000202.1 GCA_003156495.1 Acidobacteriaceae bacterium | reverse complement strand
GGCGCGGGCCGGCATCTCGGCCTCAGAACGCCGGTAAACCAGCGTCGAACTCTTCGCCCCCAATCGCTTGGAGGTGCGCACAGCGTCCATCGCCGTGTTGCCACCGCCCACCACGATCACATCCTTGTCGCGGCAGTCATAGATCGGCTCGTCATACTTCGGGAACTGATAGGCGCGCATCAGATTCGTGCGCGTCAAAAACTCGTTGGCCGAGTAGACCCCGTTAAAATGCTCGCCGGGCACGCCCAAAAATACCGGCAGCCCCGCGCCGGTGGCCACAAAAACCGCGTCGTAGCCCTCTTCGCTCATCAGTTCGTCAAGCGTCACGCTCTTGCCAACCACCACGTCGGTTTCAAACTCCACGCCCATGCGGCGCAGGTTGTTGACTTCGACCTTCACAATCGACTTGGGCAGCCGAAATTCGGGAATGCCGTAAACCAGCACGCCGCCCACCTCGTGCAGCGCCTCGAAGACGCGCACCTGATGGCCTTTTTGGATCAGGTCGCCGGCAGCCGATAACCCCGCCGGCCCGCTGCCCACGATCGCCACTTTTTTGCCCGTCGAAGGCGCATTTACCGGCAGTCCCAGCTTGCCGCTCTCGCGCTCGAAGTCGGCAATAAACCGCTCCAGGTTGCCGATCGCGACCGGCTTGCCTTTTTTGCCGACCACGCAGCCGCCCTCGCACTGGTTTTCTTGCGGGCAAACGCGTCCGGTAATCGCCGGCAGCGCATTGTCCTCGCGCATTTTGGAGGCGGCGGCCAAATAATCGCCCGAGCAGATCAGCGCCACCACTTCCTTGATCTTCACGCCCACAGGGCAATCCACCTGGCAGCCCGGCTTGGCGCAGGCAATGCAGCGCATCGCCTCTGTGGCCGCATCGGCCGCGCTCAAGCCCTGGTTCACCTCGGCAAAACAGGCGGCGCGCGTTTTCGCGTCGAGCTCCGGCATCGGCTGCCGTTGAATCTTCATCCGTTCCTTAAGAGGAAGCTCGTTTCCGTTCGCCATTACCGTGCCACCTTTCCGCCGCGCGCGGCTTCAATTTCGGCGTGCAACTGCGCGCTCTCTTTTTCCTTGGCGGCAATCGAATTCCGCAACGCCTTCAGCTCCTCGTCTTTATGCTCTTCGAACTGTTTCAACGATTCACACTCCTGGCCGCGATACATCGCGTTGCGCTGCATCAGCACCTCGAAGTTCACAATCGACGCATCGAACTCCGGCCCATCCACGCAAGCGAATTTGCTCTGATTGCCCAGCAGCACGCGGCAGCCGCCGCACATTCCCGTGCCGTCAACCATGATCGAATTCAAGCTGACCATGGTCTTGATTCCCTTGGGCGCGGTCACCTGCGCCACGGCGCGCATCATCGGCACCGGCCCCACGGCCAGCACAAAGTCGATCTTGCGTCCGGACTCCAGCAGCTCGTTGAGCTTTTTTGTCACCAGCCCATGTTCGCCGTAGCTGCCGTCATCGGTCATGATGTAGGGCTCGGTCGAGGCCTCGCGGACTTCGTCCTCGAAGACCACCATCTCTTTGCTGCGCGCCCCTTCGATAAAGACCACGTGATTGCCGGCCGCCTTCAGCGCCTTGGCCGTCGGCAACGCCATCGCCGTACCCACGCTGCCGGCCAAAATCGCGGCCGTGCCAAAGTTTGCGATCTCCGATGGATGCCCGAGCGGTCCAACGATGTCGAGAATCGAGTCGCCCGCCTCCAGGCAGTTCAGCAGCTTGGTGGTTTTGCCCACCCCCTGCGCCACAATGGTGATCGTGCCCGCCTCCGGGTCGGAACCCTTGATGGTCAGCGGAATCCGTTCGCCCTCTTCGCGCAGGCGCAAAATCACAAACTGCCCTGGCTGATGCTTGCGTGCAATGCGCGGCGCCTCAATCACAAATTGCTTAATGTTGAGGCCAGCCGCGTGGGCTTCCTTGATCTTGTACATAACCTTGTCCGTCCTTCGATTCCATTGGCCCGCTCAGGCGCACACCGGCGCTTATCGGGGTTAGGTACTCCAAAATGACAAAGAGAGAGAGTTTCGCGTCTGTCGATGCGCGATTTTCGCTTCGCTTCAATTATTCAAGATGCGCCCCAGTCGCCTTGTGATGCGAATCACGGGCAGACTCTTGTCGTTTTGTTTTCAGGAAAGATTTACCGCTGCCGACTCTTCCAGAGCTGATAGAGCGCCCAGGCCGACAAGGTGCACTCGTCGCGGATCGTGCCGTCGAACATCATCTGCTCAAACTCATCGAGCGAAACCGTGCGGGCCGACAGATCGTGTTCTTCGGCGTCGTGCTGCGTTTTGGTAACTTTAAGTCCCGCCGCTAGAAACACATACTGCTTTTGCCGCGTAAAACCGTAGGCGATCCAGAGCATCCCGAGCTGCGTCATCTCCGCCGCTTCCAGCCCGGTTTCTTCCCGCAGCTCGCCCCGCGCCAGTACTTCTGGGCTGTCGATCTCCCGCTCCCAGCTTCCCTGCGGCAGTTCCAACCCCTGCTCCTGTACCGGATAGCGGAATTGCTCCACCAGCCAGATTCGCCCGTCCTCGATGGCCAGAACGATCACCGAATCGTCTTTTTCAACGACGCCGTAGATGCCCTTTTTGCCATTCGAGCGCAGAATCTCGTCCTCGCGCACGCGCATCCAGTGGTTGCGGTAGACNNTAGACCTCGCGGCTGGCAAGCGTCGTGATCGAGGGTCCGGCAGTGCATTCAGTTGAATCCATGGGATTTCCCCTGAGCGCGGCGCAAACGGTCCGTCGCTCGCGTTCGGCGTCCACTTTAAGTGTATCGGCCAAACGTGAAAGGCATGTAACGACGCCGTGGTCTTTCAAAACCACTCTACATCTAC
>PMHC01000181.1 GCA_003156495.1 Acidobacteriaceae bacterium | reverse complement strand
GGGCTTTACCCCGAGCACGATCTGTTCATCCAGTCGATGAAGCTCAAGAACACGCTGCGTCACATCATGGGCGCGGACCTGATCACGCACCTTGGGCTGGAGTATTACGACTGATCAGAAACAAGCGGAGTTAGCGGTGTTAGGATCCTGACCGCATGAAGAGGCACCTCCCCGTGCCCCATCAGTTCGCCCGATTTTTTGGCGATAGGGTGAGATAGCACGTACTCTTCTGGCGCGAATTCAGGTGGTCAGAGGCCATGCGGCCCGCGGCATCTTGCGCAGCCCATGGCGTAATCTGAAAGAACCATGAAAGATTCGGCCGTTCTGTTGATCGATTGCCCCGATCGCAAGGGCCTGGTGGCGCGTGTGTCGGGCCTGCTCTTCGAGCGTGGCGCCAACATCTTGCACGCCGATCAGCACATCGACCATGGCTTGGGCCTGTTTTTCATGCGCGTCGAGTTTGAGCTGGAAGGATTCGACCTCGAAGGCTTTCGCGCCGCTTTTGCTGCGCTCGCATCCGACCTCGACATGACATGGAAGCTCACTTCGAGCGCGCGCAAGCCGCGGGTTGCGCTCTTCTGCTCGCAGTATCTGCACTGCATGGCCGACCTGCTGCATCGTTGGCGGACCGATGAACTGGTCTGCGAGATTCCCGTTATTATTTCTAACCATCGCGCGGTAGAAAAGCTGGCGGCGTTTTACGGCGTTCCATTCGAGTACGTACCAGTCACGGCTGAAACTCGCGCCCAGGCCGAGGCGCGGCAGCTTGATCTTCTGGCTCGGCATAACGTCGATCTGATCGTGCTGGCGCGCTACATGCAGATTTTGTCGCCGGCCTTTGTCGAGCGCTACCCCAAGTCGATCATCAACGTTCATCACTCTTTTTTGCCGGCATTCACCGGGGCGCGTCCCTATCATGCGGCGCACGAGCGCGGCGTCAAGCTGATCGGCNNATTATCGAACAGGACGTGGCGCGGATCAGCCATCGCGATCAGGTGGAAGATCTGGTGGCGCGTGGCCGCGATCTGGAGCGAATGGTTCTGTCGCGCGCCGTGCGCTGGCATCTCGACCGGCGAATTCTCTGTTACGAAAATAAGACTGTGGTCTTTGACTGAGTTTCTAAGTAGAAAGCGGGCGAGGTAAACGCTAAAGGATTAGCCGCGCGCCACGCCCTGTCCATTCAGCACCTCTTCGTAGAAGCGTACATAACGCGGAACAACAAACGAGGAGCAGAATCGCTCCTGCGCCGTTTTGCGCGCGGCTTCGCGCATGGCCTTCATGCGTGCCGGATTGCCGAGTAGATCCAATGCTCCCGCCGCCATGGCCTCCACGTCGCCAACTGGATACAGCAGCCCGGTTACTCCGTCGTCGATCAGCTCGGGAACGCCGCCGACGCGCGTGGCGATGGCCGGCACTTTGCACGCCATTGCTTCCAGCGCCGCCAGCCCAAAGGATTCCAGCTCGCTGGGCATCAGCAGCAGATCGGCTAGCGCCAGCAGTTCGCCAACTCGTTCCTGCTTGCCTAAAAAGTGTACGTGGGCTTGTATGCCAAGATCCTGCGCCAGCCATTCGGCTGCCGAGCGGTCCGGTCCGTCGCCAATCAGAACGAGTTGCGCCGGGCGTTGACGCACGATGCGGGCGAAGACCTGAATCACGTCGCAGACACGCTTGACCGGCCGGAAGTTCGAAAGGTGAATCAGAATGGGTTCGTGGGGCGCGGCCAGATGGCGGCGCGCGCAGGCCTTTTCTCGTTGCTCGTCTGGCAGCGGTGTGTAGACGTTGCAGTTGACGAAGTTGGGAATCGTTTCGATCGGACGGTCGACGTTGAAATCGACAATGGTTTTTTCGCGCAGATACTCCGAGATGCAGGTGACGCCGTCGCTTTGCTGAATGGCGTAGCGTGTGATGGGCAGATAGCTGCGGTCCAGGCCGACCAGCGTTATATCTGTGCCGTGTAGCGTGGTGACAAACGGCAGCCGACGGCCACGCGAGGCGAGCATTTCGCGCGCCAGCAGCGCCGAAACCGAGTGAGGAATCGCGTAGTGCACATGAAGCAGATCGAGCGCGTAGAATTCCGCCACCTCGGCCATGCGCGAGGCCAGCGCCAGATCGTACGGAGGAAATTCGAAGAGCGGATAGTTCGAGACGGGAACTTCGTGGTAAAAAATGCCGTCGTCGCGACCGTTGAGGCGAAATGGCTGCGAGTAGGAGATGAAATGAACCTCGTGGCCGAGTGCGGCCAGTTCGATCCCCAGTTCGGTGGCGACCACGCCCGATCCGCCGTAGGTGGGATAGCATGTGATCCCGATGCGCATAGATGCCTTCTACTTGATTGGCGATGATTGACTAATATTTTGACGCGCGAAATCGCGCCGTAGATGCAATAAATCGGCTCGTTGGTGCGCGGTTTGTTGACTACGATTTGAGCTTTGCATAGGAAATAATCTCTAGATCGGAGAAGTTTTTGAGCGCCGCCAGCGCTGCTCGTTCGTTTTCACGCGAGGCACGCAGACGCGTGCGAACGCGCGCCAGATCGGCGTCGTTGTAGCCGGGGTGAGAGACCAGTTCCCACGTGCCGGCCGGAAGTTTTTGAACCAGCTTACGGATCGCGTCAGCGTCGAGCGTTCCGGTGGCTGCAATGCCTAAAGCTCCGTTGCTTGTGGTAAAGCCTGCTTCCGCGGCGATGCGGCGGAAGGCCGGTTCCAACCAGTGCAACAGTCGCACCTCGCTCCGGCGTATCCAAGGCGCGCTCGCGGCCGCGCGAACGGCCCATGCGGGCTCGAAGGGATTGCGCAGAGCGCGAATGCCGCAACTGCGCGCGGCGCAAAGAACCGGCCGCAGCACGGCGGCGAACATGTGCGCGTGTTTGTGCGTGTCGATGTGCGTGAGCGAAATTCCATTTGCTTGGAGCGATGCGATCTGCGCGTGAGCCTCGGCTTCGATCTCGGCAGCGCGAATGCGACCGGAGAGCAGTCGCGGCAAAAACGTGCCCAGCGTGGGATAAAAGCCGCCCGTGCGTGGATCGATCAGCGAGGGAATCTGGTTGGGCTCAAGCGCTGATTCGCCGTCGACCAGAACTACGTGGCAGCCGACGCCGAGCGTGGGCGTGGAGCGGGCCAGTTCGACGGCTTCGTCGGTAGCTGCGGCGCGCGCCATCAGCGTAGCGCTGGTCAGCCGCCCCGCCCGATGCAGTTCGACAATGGCGCGGTTGACCCCGGAGGTCAGCCCAAAATCATCGGCATTGAGAATCAGACGGCCCACCGGCTGAGTGTATCAACTCAGAGCGAACCGCTCCCCGGCGAGGATAGACCGCTCACCAGCCAGGGCAAACCGCTCACCGCAGACGAGCTTTTCGTCTCGCCCGGAATGCACCCGCGCTGCTATGATGACAGATAGCTGCAATGGTCTTTGCCGGCCCGCGTGGGCGGTTAGCTCA
>PMHC01000092.1 GCA_003156495.1 Acidobacteriaceae bacterium | reverse complement strand
GCCATGCGTGCTTCTCCTCGTAAATTGTTCGGAAACTTGAAAAACGCTTCGGGGAGCTTAGAATCATCACCCCGCTTGGCGAGCCTACCATACCGGCCCGAAGCGAGCAATGGCTCTACCGCGCCACAAGAACACGCAGAACCCCGAACTTCAAGTCTACCGGGCGAACCTTGGAGTGTAAAGCCGCCAGCCTGTGGGGAAAAATACTTCGGCGTCAGAGTATGCACCTGAAAGGGCGCGCCCCGAGGTTTGATGGCAAAATGCACAGCTCTCAGGCGTATATTTGGCGAAGAGGAATTGTTATGCTCGCTCTTATTGCCGCCATCATCGCATTGATCGCAGGAGTTTTGCTGGGTTTTGGGCTGCGCGGTGCTTCGGCCAAAAGCGAAAAATCGCAGTTGGAACTGCGCTTAGCCGAACTGGCGCGCGATTTGAATGCGGCCAGAAGCGATCTGGCGCAGTCGCAGGCAGAATCGGCCGCGCGGGCAAAGTTCGAGGCGCTGGCCGAGGAGCGCGAAAACGCCGCGGCAGCGTTAAGCAAGCAATTGCTTGCTAAAACAGAGGTTGAACGCGCGCTTTCGGCGCAGGTGAAGGGTCTTGAAGCCGATCTGCGCAACGAGCGGCAGAATCTGGCCGAAAAGCTGGCGCTGCTCGAGTCGGCAAAAAAAACGCTCTCCGACCAGTTTCAGTCGCTGGCCTCGGGCATTCTGGAGCAGAAGGCGAAAAGTTTTGCCGAGGGCAGCCAAAAAGAATTGGGCACGCTGCTCGATCCGCTGAAGACGCAGATCAAGGAATTCCGCGAAAAGGTAGAGCAGGCGCAGAGCGATTCGAAGACCGGCGTCGCCAAGCTCGAAGGGCTGATCGGCAACCTCGGCAACCTGAACCAGCAAATCTCAGAGCAGGCGCGCAACCTGACCACGGCGCTGCGCGGCTCGGCCAAGGCGCAGGGCGACTGGGGCGAATTTATTCTGCGCGATCTGCTGGAAAAGGCCGGGTTGCGCGAAGGCCAGCAGTACAGCTTCCAACAAAATTTTTCCGGCGTGGCGGGCGAAGAGGGCGAAAAAACAAAATCCGTCCGCACCGATGTGATTGTTTCTCTCCCCGGCGAGCGCAGCTTAGTGATCGATTCGAAAGTCTCGCTCAACAGCTACACCGACTACGTAAACGCCGAGCAGCAGGTCGATCGCGCCGCCGCGCTCAAACGGCATCTGGAGAGCGTTCGCAAGCACGTCTCTGAGCTGGCCAAGGCCGGCTACCATCGCCTGCCGGGCGTTGAAACGCCGGACTTCGTGGTGATGTTCGTGCCCATCGAGCCGGCCTTTCTGCTGGCGCTGCAAAATGACGCCGAGCTGTGGGCCGACGCCTATCGCCAGGGCATTCTGCTAGTCGGGCCCACCACGCTGCTCTACATCATCCGCATTGTGAATGTGCTTTGGGACCAGGAACGGCAGGCGCGCAATGTACGCGATGTGATGGATCGCGGCGCGGAGCTTTACGACAAATTCGTCAACTTTGTCGCCGATTTAGAAAAGGTTGGAGCCAGCCTGCACGCCGCCGATGCCAACTATGCCAGCGCCATGAAGAAACTTTCCGAAGGCCGCGGCAATCTTATCCGCCAGGTGGAAATGCTGAAGGAGCTGGGCGTGCGCTCGACCAAGAGCCTGCCGCAAAAGCTGCTCGATGAGGCAGCAGGCGATGAACTCGACCTCACGCTGACCGCGGGCAAAGAAGCGGAGGCCTAGAGCGGAAGCCTCTCCGCTCTAGCGCATCCGTGGTGAATGGTGGAAATTACTTTGCCGCGGCTGGAGCCCGTTTCAGCGTCAGTTCCATGCCCGGAAAGTCTCCCTGATCTGACTTGGAGGTCATTTTGATCTCATCGCCCGCCACCGTGCAGTTGTAGTGTATCGTCATGCCGTTGAAGGAGATGTCAAAAGAGAACTTGTCGCCGTCGATCTTGCTGTTGCTGATTTCGATCGGATCGCCTTGCGGCCCTTGCATGGTTCCGGTGAGCTTCGCGCCGTCCTGTTTGAAGGTAAAGCCCATCTGTATACTGTTGCCGTCCGGCGTCTTCATCTCCGCCGTCCAGGTTCCGGTTACATCAGCAGCCATCGCGGATGCGGCTGAAAGCCCCAACACCAACGCGGCACAAGCACAAAGCAATTTTTTCATTACATTCCTCGCAGCCGTTTATACGGCGAACTTATCCTACACGGGGAATGTGTACGCGAACCTATATTTTTGTAACGTTTTCTCGCCGTGGCGTTACAGATCGCGGCTCGAAAGCAATTTGAATTCCTCGCGCAGCCGCTTCCAGGTTGCCTCGAGCGTTTCGGGCAGCACGCGCGTTTCGCCAACGACGGTCATGAAGTTGGTGTCGCCCACCCAGCGCGGCAGCGCGTGCAGATGCAGATGCCCGGCGACACCAGCGCCGGCAGCCTCGCCTATGTTCATGCCGAAGTTGAAGCCGTGCGGATGGTAGAGCTGCTCGAGCACGCGCTCGGTCCGCTGCGCCAGATCGATCAGCTCATGGGCGGCCTCGACAGGCAGCGCCGCCAGCCGGTTCAAGTGCGCGTAGGGCATCACCATTACGTGGCCGTTGGCGTAAGGGAAGGCGTTCAGGCAGATGAAGCAGTGCTTGCCGCGCACCACGATGCGGCCGGCGGCCTCGGCTTGCTCGCGCTCCATGCCGTGAGCGATGGCGTAATCGACCGAGGCAATCAGATTGCAGAAGACGCATTCATGGTCGCCGGGCCAGGCGTCAAGCTCGGCGGGAACGCCGGCGCGCCGCGATTTGTCGGCGGCCGTTATATATGCATAGCGCCAGGGAGTCCAAAGATAATCCATCGCACCTCTTTTGATTGATTCTTCGATCCAAGTATAGAAGGGGCGCGAAGGGGCGCTTCAGAACAGAGAATGATCTGCCTGGAAAAATGCACGCTCCGCAGCAATCCCGACGAAAATTTCGCCGCGGTCACAAATAACTTGTTAATAGGGATGAGTTAGCTTATCAGTGCTTCGACAACTGCCTCTGGCCGGCGAGCAATCACGGTAAGATAAGCGCGCGCGGCGCGATCAGGACGACGGCGACCCTGTTCCCAATCCTGAAGAGCGCGCGGATCGAGGGCAAAGCGACGCGCAAATTCAGCGCGGCTCAGGCCCGTGGCGGTACGAACGGCACGAACATCAACATCCTCTACCAATGGAATGTTGTAAACGGCGGCAGGGGCGGCCTTGCCCTCGGCGATCTCGGCCGCTTCGCGCAGAGATTCGATGAACTCGTTCGCGATGTTTTTCCGCTTCATGACCCGCTTCTCCTCAGCTTAGCCGCTGCCTTGACCCTTGCAACAAACGCCGCGGCCTCTTTCTTCTGCATCGACGAAAGATCCGCTTGTTCATTCTTGCCGTAAAGCAGAAGGGCATAAAGCGGATTTTCCGCATTGTAAAAGTAATAAATCGCGCGGACTCCGCCGGATTTGCCTTTCCCTTTGGCCGCAAATCGTACCTTGCGTATTCCACCCGTGCCTGGAATTTCATCTCCGGCCTGCGGATGATACGCAAGATAAAAAATCAGCTCCGCATACTCATCGGCCGTAAGCAACTTCTCCGCTCGGCGAGCGAAGGCGCTGGTTTCAACGACCGTCAGCATCGGAATGCTCACGGTTTGAGTATGCGGCAATGCCGCACTTGAGTCAAGCGGAAAACTTTACGATGGATTCCTCTAGACCGCGGCGACGGCCGGCTGAATCTCGCTTACGTCTACCCACTTGGTGGGATAGTTGCCGGTGAAGCAGGCCGTGCAGTAGCCGATATCCAAATCTCCGCGCGCCGCGTTCAGCAATCCGTCCAGTGAAAGATAGGCCAGCGAATCGGCTTCGATATAGCGGCGAATTTCTTCGACCGACTTGTTGGCGGCAATCAGCTCCTGCTTGCTCGGCGTGTCGATGCCGTAGAAGCAAGACGAGATCGTGGGCGGACAACTGATGCGCAGGTGAACCTCCGCTGCTCCGGCGCCGCGCACCATGCGGACGATTTTGCGCGAGGTGGTGCCGCGAATGATCGAATCGTCAATGAGCACGACGCGCTTGCCGGCCAGCAGATTGCGCACTGGGTTGAGCTTGAGACGCACGCCGAAGTCGCGCACGCGCTGTTCGGGCTCGATGAAGGTGCGGCCCACGTAGTGATTGCGGATCAGCCCCATGCGGAAGGGCACGCCGGATTCTTCGGCGAAGCCGAGCGCGGCGGTGACGCCGGAGTCGGGCACGGGCACGATGACGTCGGCCGGCACACTCGATTCGCGGGCCAGTTGGCGGCCCATGGCGTCGCGCGATTCCTGCACCCAGCGGCCAAAGATGCGCGAGTCAGGCCGGGCGAAGTAAACATGCTCGAAGATGCAACTGGCCTGCTCAACACCGCTCGCGAACTGGCGGCTGGTGACGCCGTCTTGAGAGACCATGACCAGTTCGCCGGGCAGAATGTCGCGGACAAACTCGGCGCGCAGCAGATCGAAGGCGCAACTTTCCGACGAGAAGACGATGGTTTCTCCGCCGTCTGGATTCTTCATGCGGCCCATCGAAAGCGGGCGGAAGCCGCGCGGATCGCGGGCGGCGAAGATGCGGTCGCGCGTCATCATCACGATGGAAAAAGCGCCGTCGACTTGCGAAAGCGATTCGGCGATGGCGTCGACCAATGTGGTTTTGCGCGAGTGGGCGATCAACTGCACGATGATCTCGGAATCCGAAGTGGTCTGGAAGTAAGCGCCGTCGCGCTCGAGCCGCTCACGCAGCCCGCCCAGATTCACCAGATTGCCGTTGTGCGCAATGGCGATCAGCCCTTTGGTGGAGTCGACGCGGATTGGCTGCGCGTTAAGCAGCGCCGAGTCGCCGGTGGTGGAGTAGCGCGTGTGGCCGATGGCCATGGTGCCGGGCAGCTTGGCCAGTACGTCGTCGGTAAAAATCTCCGAAACCAGCCCCATGCCCTTGATGTTGGCCAGATTCTGGCCGTCGGCGGTGGCGATGCCGGCCGATTCCTGTCCGCGATGTTGCAGCGCGTAAAGCGCCAGATAGGTTTGCCGCGCGGCGTCGGGATGGTTGTAAATCGCGACGACGCCGCACTCTTCATGCAGAGTGTCGCCATCGGCGTCACTCACAGTGGACAGTGAACAGTGGTCAGTAGTCAGTTGCCCGGCCGTCGCATCGGCTACGCCCGGAACCCCCTGAAAGAGCAACCTGCTCATGCATTGACCTCGCCGCGAAGATTGGCTTCCAGGGACTTTGCCCAGATTTTGCGCAAACTTTCAACCGACGCGGAGATGAAGCTCTTGCCTTCGACGGAAATTTCCAGCCGGCTGCCGCCGGTGGTTCCGATGCGCGCGGTAAGAATGTTGTACTTGCCAGCCAGCGCGTCAATCGCCGCCAGCTTGCCCGGATTGGCGGTGACGATTACCGTCGAAGCCGGTTCGGCGAAAAGGCCGAAGAGCGGATGCGCCAACAGCGACGAATCCTGCTCGACGGTAGCGCCGATGCCCTTGGCGAAGGTCGCCTGCGCCAGAGCCACGGCCAAACCGCCGTCGGAGATGTCGCGCGCCGAATGGACCAGCTTTTGCCAGGCGAGATCTTCAAGCAGCTTTTGCAGATTGGCCTCGGCCTCGAGATCGAGCGAAGGCGGCGTGCCCCACAGGCTGCCCAGAATCGCCTTGGCGAACTCGGAAGAGCCGAAGGCGGCAAGATTGGCGGCGACCTCTTCTTCGGATGCGTCAGCGGCCGCGCGCGTCTGCTGCACCTCTTCAATCGCCGGCAGCGGATACTGGCTGATCGCCGGGGAATTGAGCGGGACGACTTTTTGGGGATCGGGTTCTTGGCCGCGCGGCACGGGCCACAGCAGCACGATCGCGTCTTTTTCACGGTCAAAATCCGCGCCTACCGCGCGGGTTACATCGTCGAGAATGCCGACGATGCCCAGCACCGGCGTGGGATAAATCGCCTCGCCCTTAGTCTCGTTATATAAGGAGACGTTGCCGCCGGTAATCGGCGTGCCCAGCGCGATGCAAGCCTCGGAGATGCCGTCGATGGCCGAGGTTAACTGCGCCATGACCTCGGGCTTTTCAGGATTGCCGAAGTTCAGGCAGTTGGTGGCGGCCACCGGCGTTGCGCCCGTCATAGCTACCTTGCGCGCGCTTTCGGCCACGGCGAGTTTCGCGCCCAGCTTGGGATCGA
>PMHC01000066.1 GCA_003156495.1 Acidobacteriaceae bacterium | reverse complement strand
GCAAGATCAAGGCGGAAGAAGAAAAAGATGGCGGGCAGCCGGCAGCGCCGGCGCCACCGGATCCGCCCAGGCAGCCCGGCGAGCCTGCTCCAGGCCCGCGCCTGGTGGTGAACGAATCCCGGCACGAAGCCGAGGAAAAGAAGCCGGAACAGAGCGCGAACGAAGCGGCCGGATTGCCTCCGGCGCCAACCGCCGCCGAAAGCCACGAACAGAAGACAGCCTACGACGNNACGACGCCTCGGCGCAGCGGCTGGAAGATCTGGTCCGCGCGCAGAACCCCACCATGGGGCCGCAGCCGCCGGTGGAATTCGGACATCTGGTGCAGCAGCTCTACCTCACCGCGATGCTGCAGATGGGCGCCGGCACGCAGGAGGGCCAGCGGCCGCGNNCGCGCACCACCATCGATCTGCTGAGCGTTCTGGCGGATAAAACCCGCGGCAATCTGACGTCGGCCGAAGACAGCATTTTGCAGTCGGCTCTTTTTGAAGCGCGCATGGCCTTTTTGGAGCTGAGCCGCATGGTGAGCATTCCAAATGTGCCGCCGCCTCCGGCCGAGAAAAAGTAAAAGCCGCTTCTAGGCTTCTAAAGCAAATCTATGGAGTGGCTTTGAAGGGGCACNNACAACTTTAGTCGTGCCGAAACTGCCGCTAAATCAACGTGGCCTTTAGGCCCTGCTAATTTCGGCCTTCCTCGATAGAGTTTTTCCGCAGCCTCTTTTGCCCCAGAGGAAAGATTCCTCTGGGGCGATTCGCTCTAGCTGTAGAGCCGAACCAAAAACGTGCCTACGGCTTTTTGCGCCGCAAAGTTGCCGATTGCGCCGGAAAGATTGAAGCTAGTAGCTAGTGGATGGAACTCTTACATTTTTAGGTACGGGAACTTCGATGGGGGTTCCAACGCTGGGCTGCACCTGCGCGGTCTGCACCTCCTCCGATCCGCACGACAAGCGTCTGCGCCCTTCGGCGCTGTTGCGTTGGCCTGATCCTGTAACCGGCGTCGAGCGCGTCGTCGTCATCGATACCGGGCCCAACTTTCGCGAGCAGGCGCTGCGCGAGCACCTCACCCACATCGACGCCGTCTTCTACACGCATGCGCACGCCGACCACATTCTGGGCATGGACGATCTGCGCCCGCTGAGCTTTCTCACCTATCGCAAAAACGGCCCGATCCCGCTTTACGCCAGCGAAGCCACGGCGGCGGTGCTTGAAAAGATCTTTTCCTACACGCTTTCGCCGCAAGCCACCTATCCCAACCGCGCGCGTGTGGAGCTGAAGCCGCTCGAGGCGCGCAACATCTTCGCCGGCGTCGAGTTCCTTCGCGTGCCGCTGCTGCACGGCCAGTTGCCGATCACCGGCTACCGCTTCGGCCGCACCGCCTACCTTACCGACGTCAGCTCCATTCCCGAAAAAAGTTTCAAGCTGCTTGAGGGGCTCGACGTGCTGGTGCTTTCCGCGCTGCGCCACAAGCCCCACGCCACCCACGCCTCCATTGAGCAGGCCGTGGCCTGGGCCGGGCGCATCGGCGCGCGGCAAACCTGGTTTACACACATCGCCCACGACCTGGGCCACGAAGAAACGAATCGAACCTTGCCACAAAACATACAACTTGCCTACGACGGGTTGAGCGTGCCCATCATCCTATGAGCCGCGCCGCGCAATCTTCGCGAATTTCCGGCGCGCTGCGCGTCTTCCGCTCGCTCGACGAAATTTCCTCCGGCTTTGGCCCCACCGTGGCGGCGATCGGCAACTTTGACGGCGTGCATCGCGGGCATCGTGAGATTCTTTCCGCCGCCGCCGCCGAGGCGCACGCCTCCGGAGCGCAAGCCGTGGCCATCACCTTCGATCCGCACCCGGAGCGCTTTCTGCATCCAGCCGAAGCGCTCAAGCTGCTAACGCCGATGGACGAGCGGCTGCGGTTGCTGGCTACAACCGGAATCGACGCGGCGCTGGTTCTGCCCTTCGACGCGGCGCTGGCCCAGCTTGAGCCGCGCCAGTTCGCCGAGCGGATTCTGGTTTCGGCGCTGAGCGTACGCAGCGTGCACGAGGGACGAAATTTCCGCTTCGGACGAGGCGCTTCGGCCGGCGTGCGCGAGCTGGCGACGCTCGGCGCGGAGCTCGGCTTCGCCGTGCATCTGCACAAGGCCGTGCGCGTGCGCGGTATGGCGATTTCCAGCTCAGCGGTGCGTGCGCTGGTGGCCGAAGGCGACGTAAGTCGCGCCCGTCGGCTGCTGGGCCGTCCCTTCGCCATCCTCTCGCGGCCGGCACGCGGGCGCGGCATCGCGCACCGGCTGCTGGTGCCCACAATCAATCTGGCCGCCTACAGTGAGCTGTTGCCGGCCTTCGGCGTCTACGTCGCGCGGCTTCTGGTCGCCGGACGCCCCTTTCAGGCGGTCACCAACGTCGGCAACCGGCCTACCTTCGGCGCGCCCTCCTTTGCCGTCGAGTCCTACATTCTCGACTTCGAGCCCATCGAGTTGAGCCGCGAAACGCCCATCGAGCTGGAGTTTCTCTACCGTCTGCGCGGCGAGCGCCAGTGGCCTTCACCGGAGGCGCTCAAGGCCCAGATCCTCAAAGATGTGGCCCGCGCCCAGCAGTACTTCAAGCTGGCCAGCATCTATCAGTAACGGCTGTCCCTATGCCTGGAGCATTTTCACTGTTGATGCAGAGTGGTTTTGAAGGGGCACGACTTTACTCGCCGCGGCGAGCGGAAAAGCTCGCAGAATGTCTTTCAACAAGCGGTTTTGTAACAGGGCACGGCTTTACTCGCCGCGGCGAGCGGAAAAACTCGCAGAATGTCTTTCAACGAGCGGTTTTGTAACAGGGCACGACTTCAGTCGTGCCGCAAGCGCAATCAAATCAATGTGGCCTTTAGGCCCTGCTAATCTTCGATCTTCCACAGCCACGTCTTTCCGCAGCCTCTTTAGCCGTGCCGTAAACTCTATCAAATCAACGTGGCCTTTAGGCCCTGAGGGACGTTTTTCCTCTATACCATCAGGAGATTTGCTCTCGCCATCAATCGCGAAAGTAGCGTTTGCAAGCCAGCAGCGGCCGCTCGACGCTGCATTGCAGCAGCGCGGCAACCGCCGTGCTCATCGCCAGTTGCACGGCGACCACGGCCAAATTCGCTCCAAGAATGTGGCCTCCCGTCCCGCGGTCTACGAACTCGTAAAACAGCCCCAGGCTCATGATGACGGGCACGTGGCACAGATAGAATCCGTAGCTGACCTTCCCGTAATAGACCAGCGGCCCGCGCCGCAAAAAGCGCGTAAACGGCTGCGAAACACCGGAGGCCAGCAGCGCCAGCAGCACGGCCGCGGCGCAGATCAGGCCAATCGCGGAATCCTGCAGGCAGCTTCCCCGCGCAAAAGCCAGTGCGCCGATGCCTGAAACCGCCATTCCCGCCGCAATACGCCACCACGTGCGGCGCTTCCAGTCGCAGGTCATGATCGCCACCGCCAGCAGGCTGCCGAAGGCTAGGCCGTCCAGATGGAAGAGCGTGTGCATCGAGTTCAGCCGGCCGCTCGCGAAATAACGAATCATGGGCGAGGCTACGATCGCCGCCGCCAGTCCGCCGGCCAGCAGCCAGTTGCGGCGCACCAGCTTAATAACCGGAGCCCACAGCAGATAATATTGCTGCTCGATGGCCAGCGCCCATGTGGGTTCAATCGCGCCCAGCAGCGGCGCGGATAGCAGATTCTGCACAAACAGAATCATGCACGCCAGCAGCTTCCACGGTTGAATCGCGCCCAGCGCGGGACGAAGCAGCCAATCCGGTCCGCAAAAACATGCAAAGAGAAACAGCGCGTACACCGGCAAAATGCGCAGCGCCCGCTTGCCATAAAAGTTCCGGTAGTAGTGGCCGCCGTCGCCTTCCCGCGCGCTTAAAAGAATCGTCGTAATCAGGTAGCCCGACAGGACAAAAAATAGCGTAACGCCGGCCCATCCCGCGCAGGCCGGCGCGTAAAGCCAGCAGCCGGCCATCCGCTGCCGCGCGTGAAAGAAAAAAACGCCGAGCATGGCGAGCCCGCGCAGGCCGTCGAATTCCTCCACATAGGGTGGAATCCAACTCGGCCGGCGAAGAGGCGCGGGCGTGCGAAAAAGCGAGTTGTCAGACATTCAAATCAGCTTTCGCTTTAAAGCATTTTCACCGATAGTGTAGTAAAAATTTGGGTGCCCCATTCTAACCGCGTTCTATGCGGTTAGGGTGGAATTGAAATCAATCGATACGCCATCACACCCATTGTGAAAATGCTTTAGAGCAAATCGCTTGTAGGTGTAAAGAAGCCCATAAATCGTGNNCACGACTTCAGTCGTGCCACAACTGCAATCAAATCGACGCGGCCTTTACGCCCTGCAACTTTTACGCATTGATACGGAAGTCGCGCAGCAGCGCGGGCCGCTCGCGGCGCAACTTCAGCAGCAATTCGCCGAAAAGTCCGTTGGCCCATGCAAACCATGGCCGCGTGTACTTGGCCGGATCGTCCTTGTAAAAGGCTTCGTGCATAAAGTTCGTTCCGGCGGTGGAATTGCCGAGCGTGCGCAGGCACTGCGTAATTTCCGCCTCCGAGCTGCTGGTCAGCCCGCGCATGATGATCGACATCGGCCAGATGTAGTCGCGGCCAACGTGCGGCCCGCCGATTCCCTCGCCGGCCGTGCCGCGGAAGAAGTAAGGGTTGTCGGCACTGAGCGCGAAGGCGCGCGTGCGCTGGTACAGCGGCGAGTTCCGCGGCAGCAACTCAAGATAGGCCAGCGAAAGCAGCCCTGGCGCATTGGCGTCGTCCATAAGAAGCGTGTTGCCCAGGCCGTCAACTTCGTAAGCCAGAATCTCGCCGTGAACCGGGTGATGCACAACGCCGTAGCGGTTGATGGCGCCGCGCACCTGCCGCGCAAACTCCGCGCATTGGCGGGCGAAGCTCGGGTCGTGATAAACGCCGGCGGCGATTTCGCTTAGCCGCTCAAGCGTAACGGCCGCGAAAAGATTGGCCGGCATGAAAAACAAATAGCGGCAGGCATCGTCCGAAGGCCGAAAGCAGGAGCAGATCAGCCCGTTGGGTTTGACCGGGCTTCCGAAGCCGTCGCGCGTCTGCGTGTCGGTGGCCGATGAGTTCGGGCGCTGAAAGCTGTAGGGGCCCGGATTGGAGATGCGCTGCTGCTCGCGGAAAGTGGCCACGATGCGTTTGGCCGCCTGCAGCCACTGGCTGTCGAAGGGCGCGGTCGAGCCGGTGCTCTTCCAGTAGCCGTAGGCAAGGCGAACCGGATAGCAGAGCGAATCGATCTCCCATTTGCGCTCGGCCACGCCGGCGTGCATCTCGGTCTTGTCGTGTAGCGACCAGGAAAGCGGCGGATCGGAGGGATTGCGGGTAAAGGCATTGGCGTAGCTGTCGAGCAGGATCAGCCGGGCCTGGCGGCGGATCACGCCCTCCAGCAGTTGGCGCAGGGCCGCGTCTTTTTGAGCGAAGGCCAAATAAGGCCATACCTGCGCCGAGGAGTCGCGCAACCACATGGCGTCGATGTCGCCGGTAATCACGTAGGTGTCGGGTTTGCCTTCAAAGCTGCCGGCAAAAGCAGTGGTGTCGAGCGTGTTAGGAAAGCAGTTTGCGAAAATGCGCGCCAACTCGGGACTGCCGACTGCGGTACGCATTTCGGCTATCGCCTGTTCAATGACGGCGGAGCGGAAGTGGCGATCGGCCTCGGCCGGCCTGCCGGCGAGTCCTGTAAAGGTTGTGGGAGCGGACTGGGAGGGAAGATAGCGGGCAATGGCGACGGCGGCCGCGCCGGCGAACAGCTCACGACGATTCATTTATTCTCCATAAAAATCCAGAAATAGAATATGCGGAGAAAATTCTCCGGTTTAGCACAACTCAAAAAAGATTGTAATTTGTAGGAAGCTGGCAGCGTTTTGGCGGCCGGCTTTAACAGGATCGAATAAGAAAAATATGTTAGCTATTATGCGCGAATGCCACTGCGAGCGATTAGCGAGCGGCTGCTCCATGCAATGGCTGGCGGAGAGAGGGGGATTCGAACCCCCGGTAGAGCTTTAAGGCCCTACAACGGTTTAGCAAACCGCCGCCTTCAGCCACTCGGCCATCTCTCCTGCCCTGCTCGGATTATACCGGAACAAACCTTTTTCCTGCGCGGGCGAAACTTCCTCTTTTCACAGAGGCCGTGTGCATTTATATTCACACGAGTGTCCCTTGTTCAAAAGTCGCCCCGCAGGCAGATGCATTTGCTGCCGCTGATTGCCGCCACCTACTTTATGGTGTCGGGCGGCCCCTACGGCATTGAGGACATTCTGGGCGGCGCGGGTTTCGGCTGGGCCATTCTAATTCTGCTGGTTTTGCCGCTGATCTGGAGCCTGCCGACGGCGCTGATGATCGGCGAGCTCGCCGCCGCCATTCCCGCCGAGGGCGGCTTTTACGTTTGGGTGCGCCGCGCGCTGGGGCCCTTCTGGGGCTATCAGGAAGGTTGGTTGTCGCTTTCGGCCAGCGTCTTTGACATGGCGTTGTATCCATCGCTCTTCGCTCTTTATCTGGGAAAATTTTCGCCCGCGCTCACCGAAGGCTCCCGCGCCTATGCCTGGAAGCTGGCGATCGTCGTCCTCTGTTGCGCCTGGAATCTGCTGGGCGCGCCGCGCATCGGCCACGATTCGGTCTGGATGTCGGCGCTGCTGTTGGCCCCCTTTGCGATCTTCGCCATCATCGGCCTGTCGAGCGGCATTATTTTCCATCCCGCCGCGGCCTTGCACAATCTGACAATTGGCCCAGCTTCCTCGGCCGGTTTCTCCACCGCGCTACTGGTCGCTATGTGGAATTACATGGGTTGGGACAACGCTTCGACCGTCGCCCGCGACGTGGAAAATCCCCAGCACAACTATCCCCGCGCCATGATCGCCTCGGTGCTGGTCGTCGCCTCCACTTACGTTTTGCCGCTGGCCGCCATGGCGCTGGCGGGGCTGTCTCCGGCCAGCTTTTCTACCGGCGACTGGACGACCTCGGCGCGCACCATCGGCGGACCGCTGCTGGCGCTGGCCGTGGCCGCTGGCGGCTGCATCACCGGCATCGGCATGTTCAACGCGCTCACCATGAGCTATGCGCGGCTGCCCATCGCCATCGCCGCCGAAGGCATGTTGCCGGCCGCGCTGCTACGCCGAAACAGCCGCGGCGTTCCCTGGGTGAGCCTGGTTCTCTGCGGCCTCACCTGGGCCATGGCCCTCAATCTCCCCTTCGAGCGCCTGATCTCGATCGATCTGGTTCTCTACGGCGCCAGCCTAACGCTGGAGTTTGTCGCTCTGATCGTTCTGCGGTTGCGCGAGCCGAATTTGCCGCGCCCCTTCCGCGTAGGCAATCTGGCCACCGCCTGTTTACTGGCTGTCTGTCCGGTGGCGCTGATCGGCTATGCCCTCTACGCCTCGCGCGATGAAAAAGTGCTGGGCGGCATTTCGGCGCTGGTCTTTGCCGCCGCGGTCGCCTTCCTCGGCCTGCCGCTCTACGGGCTCACCGTGGCCATTCGCAAGCGCATGCCTGCGGAAATCATTCCCGTTACCGATTAGCGCGTTTTCACCAATAGCGTTCGCCGAGTTGACGCGAACGGCAGTGAGCGGCAACCTTCAGCGCGATTCGGCCCCCTACAGAATGGGTAATAATGCTCTAGAATTTTTACCATCGCGGGTGCCCCCGGTCT
>PMHC01000309.1 GCA_003156495.1 Acidobacteriaceae bacterium | reverse complement strand
CGTTCTCGAGGTGCATGAAGTCTGGGACGAGAAGTTCTTTAAGCTTCGGGTGGACCAAGGTGGAGGGCCTGCGGCTGACCAGAAGAATCTGACCAACGGCAGGGTGTTCGAGTGCTTCCAAGAGCACACCTTCGCCGACTAAGCCGGTGGCTCCGGTGAGGATGAGCTTGAGGGGTGCGGTTTCGTTGAGCATGGACGGCTCCTGTTTGCATGGTAACCCGTTGGACGGGTCGGTGTTCAGAGAGTGCGAAGAGACACCCGGTTGGAAGCCATGCCTGGATTGCTCCACTTTTGAACCGTTGAGATCTGGGTCATTTTCGTACGGTCAGACGGCTTTATTCTGCGGCTGAGCCGCGCACCGATTGAGCAAGCTGTCCCTGAAAACTCGAGAACGGCTATGCAAGAGAAATGGTAACGGTAGGTCGCCCAGTGTCCCGGTTTCTACCTACTGCCGACGGCTATCGGTTCGCGGCCGGAACGGCGTTTTTCATTACTTATGAAAACGTGTCTTTGCCCGGGACATTTTGTCTTGGGCCGTGTGACCAAGGAGAAACTGTCGGTATGCGTCCTCGATAAACTCTTCATTGAACGGTCCGGTTCCAAGCATAAGCCGATAATAAATCGCGCCATAGAGCAGGTCGATGGCTGTGTCGATGTCGACATCTCTTCGAATCGACCCTTCCACCATAGCTTTACGCATCGCTTGTCGCACCCCCTCACGGCGCGGATTGAGCCAGCGTTCGCGAAAGGCCTCGGCAAGCTCTGGATCGGATTGGGCCTCCGCAACCAATGATCGGAGTAAGTACCTCCGGCAAAGCCGGAGGCTTTCTTAGGTGAGCCGCTCAAAGCGGCTTGAGCGGGGACGCTAACGCGGCCCCGNNGCCACCTTGTCGGTGGCAGGTTACTTCCACAGGTTCAACTGGTCTAGCCTCTGGTCTTCCTTCTCCTGGTTGCGGATGGACTCCCGAATCGTCGCCTCATCGCGACCGACGGTCGACACGAAATATCCCCGCGCCCAGAAGTTCTGTCCTGCGTAATTCTGCTTTCGTTCTCCATACACGCGTGCCAGGTAGATCGCGCTCTTGCCCTTGATATATCCCACCACCTGCGCTACCGCATATTTGGGCGGTATCGAGATCATTATGTGCACATGGTCGATTTGAAGATGACTTTGTTCAATCCGGCTCTCTCGCTGCTCGGCCAGTTGCTTGAACACCTCGCCCAAATGTTGCCGAAGGCTCTTGTACAACACTTTCCTGCGGCATTTCGGAATGAAAACGACATGGTACTTGCACTCCCAGTTCGAGTGGCTTAAGCTTTCATNNTTCTCCTTGATGTGTGCTTGGCGGCTCACCTCTTGGAGTTTCTTGGATGGACTCCCGAAAATGTCAAACTGTTACTGCCGCCCCGGCAAAGCCGGGATCTCCCGGTTGGATCAGGATAAAGAAGCGTTGATGGCCGCGGTTCCCGGCGTAGGCGATCTGGGTATCTTCCGCATCGTCGGCCAGCCCAACTTGAATCTTCAGATCGATCGCACGGCCGCCGCGCGTTGGAGCATCAACGTCGCCGACATTCATCAGGACGCGGTGCAAACGGCCGTCGGCGCCAATGCCGTCACTCAAGTGCAGCAGGGCGAGGCCCGCTACGATGTAACCTTACGCTATCAGCAGCCGTATCGTGATACGCGCGAGGCCATCGAGAACGTGCGTTTGCTGGCGCCATCGGGCGAGCGCGTCTCATTGGCGCAGTTAACCAAAATCTCCACCGATGACGGCGCCGAGCAGGTCAACCGCGAAAACGGCCAGCGCTATATCGCCATCAAATACTCCGTGCGCGGACGCGACCTTGGCTCCACGGTCGAAGAAGCCATCGCCAAGGTCAACAAAAACGTAGCGCTGCCCGCCGGCTACCATTTGGAGTGGGCCGGCGAATACGAAAGCCAGAAGCGCGCCGACAAGCGCATGGCCATTGTCGTTCCCGTCACGGTCCTGGTTATTTTCTTGATTCTTTACACCATGTTCCGCTCCTATAAATGGGCATTGCTGATTCTGGTCAGCGTGGTCATGGCCTCGGTCGGCGGTCCGCTCGCGCTGTTTCTCACGCACACCAACTTTTCCGTTTCATCGGCGGTAGGCTTTTTGGCGCTCTTCGGCGTTTCGGTGCAGACGGGCGTCATCATGCTCGAATACATCAACCAGTTGCGCGTGCGGCGCAAACTTACAGAAAAATCCAGCCGCGAACATATTCTGGAAGCCGCCGTCGAAGGCGCGGTGCTGCGCCTGCGACCCATCATGATGACCATGCTGGTGGCACGTTGGGCCTGCTGCCCGCCGCCTTTTCTCACGCCATCGGCTCGGATTCACAGCGCCCCTTCGCCATCGTGATAGTTGGCGGACTGCTGGCGAATCTGGTTATCGGCATCTTTCTACTGCCCACGCTCTACGTATGGGTAGCGCGCGATAACGACATTTTGCCGACGGCGGAATCCGATAAGAATGACTAACCGGCGCTCGCAGTGAATTTGGCAAAGGTCAGGCAACAACCGTTTGTCGCCAGACTGTGGGGTGTTCATGGAGCGAGGAGTATTCTGTCTGCGTCAGTATTTTTAAATCGCATTGGAGAATCGCTGTGAAAGCCTTAGCCCGTAATTTTATTGTTCTTGCAGCTCTGGCCGGCTTGAGCGCCGCCGCGTTTGCGCAAAGCAAGCACGCCGCTCAGCCCGCGCAGAATCTGCCCAAAATCGACTACGTGAAATACACGCTGCCCAACGGCCTGACCGTGATCACACATGAGGATCACCGGCTGCCGCTGGTCGCCGTCGATCTCTGGTATCACGTTGGCCCGCTCAATGAGCGGCCGGGGCGCACCGGCTTCGCGCACCTCTTCGAGCACATGATGTTCGAGGGCTCCGAACATGTCGGCGAAAAGGCGCACATCCGCCTCGTACAGTCCGCCGGCGGCACCACCATCAACGGCACCACGGATTTTGATCGCACCAACTACTTCGAGACCGTCCCCGCCAACCAGATCGAGCTTGCTCTCTGGTTGGAAAGCGACCGCATGGGCTTCTTAATGGAGGGCCTCAATCGCGAGTTGCTCACCAACCAGCGCGACGTGGTTCGCAACGAGCGCCGCCAGGGCGAAGGCCAGCCTTATGACGTGGCAGAGGAACAGATGTTCCATATGCTCTTTCCTAAAGAGCATCCATATTATGGGGTGGTAATCGGCAGCCACGCCGACGTTGAGTCGGCCCGCATCGCCGATGTGCGCGACTTCCATCAGCAGTTCTACACGCCCAACAACGCTTCGATCGCCGTCGCTGGCGACTTCGATCCGGCCAAGCTCCGCACCCTGCTTGAAAAATACTTCGGCCCGATTCCGCAGGGACCGCCGGTCGCCCCTGTCACCGCCGTCACGCCAGCCATCACCGCGCAGCGCCGCGCCACAATTACCGATACCGTGCAGTTGCCGCAACTCAAAATCGCCTGGCTCACTCCGGCGGCCTATACACCCGAGGCCTACAGCGTCGATTCAGCCGCTTTCGCTTTGGGCGGCGGCAAGGCCAGCCGCCTGCGCGAGGCTTTGGTTTACAAATCGCAGATCGCGCAAAGCGCCGGCTGCGGCAACAACACTCTCAAGCTGACCAGCATTACCGAATGCACCATCACCGCCAAGCCCGGCGTCAAGCTGGAAGATCTTGAATCCGCTTTCTGGAAGGAGCTGGGCAAGCTCCAGCAAGAAGGCCCCACCGCCGACGAAGTCGCTTCGGCCAAGGCTCTCGACCTGAACGGCAAAATCTCCGGTTTGCAGGAGCTGGGCGGATTCGGCGGCATCGCCGACACCCTCGACCTCTACAACCAGTACACCGGCGATCCCGGCTTTTTGCCGAAGGATGTAGCCCTGACCGAAGCCGTCACGCGCGAAAGCGTCAAGGCCGCGGCCGTAAAATATCTCACCAAAAATTCGGCCGTCGTTGTTTACTGCGTGCCCGGCAAAAAGGTTTTGGACGATGTGCCGCGCAGCCCCGCCGACACCGACGCCAACGTCAAGCTCGTCAATCCCTACACCCCAGAATTCGAGGCCGCGCAGGCCTGGCGTAAAACCAAGCCCGCCCCGGGCCCCGAGCCTACGCTCCATCTGCCTATTCCGCAGACCTTTACACTCGACAACGGCCTCAAGGTCTATCTGGTTGAAAACCACACGCTACCGCTACTCAGCGCCCGGCTTGTCCTTCGCACCGGCAGCGTCGACGAGCCGGCGGACAAGTCCGGTCTGGCGACGTTGACCGCAGAAATCATGGGCGATGGCACCGTCTCGCGCAACCTGAAGCAGTTGGCCACCGACTCTGAGCGCATTGGAGCTGGCATCGGAACCGGCGCCAGCATGGACACGGCCGATCTCTCCATCGATGTGCTCACCACCCACACCGCCGAAGGACTGGATCTGCTGGCCGATGTCGCCCAGCATCCGGGCTTCCGCGCCGAGGATTTCGATCGCCGCCGCAAGCAGCGTCTGGTAGGCATCGCGCAAGAAACCGATAACGTCTCCAGAATGGCCGGCCGAGTCGGTCCCAAGCTGGTCTTCGGCGATTCGCCTTACGGCCGCAGCGAATCCGGTACGGTCGAAAGCGTCGGCTCCATTTCCGCGGCCGACATCTCCGCCTTCTACGCCGCCCACTACGGCCCCAAGGGTTCGGCCCTGATTTTCTCCGGCGACCTTACCCGCGCTCAGGCCGAAAGCTTAGCCCGCCAGTATTTTGGCAAGTGGACAGGCAATACCGCAGACGTAGCTACCGCCGTTCCGCCCGCACCCGCGCCGCAGCCTACGCGCGTCGTCATCGTCGACAAACCCGGCGCGCCGCAATCGGCCCTGCAAGCCTTCGGCATTGGCATTGCCGCCAGCTCGCCCGACGCCGAGGCCCTCAACCTGCTCAACTACACTCTCGGCGGCAGCTTCGGCAGCCGCATCAACATGAACCTCCGTGAGCAACACGGCTACACCTACGGCGCACGTTCTTACTTTGCCAGTCATCTTGCTGGTGGCATCTTTGGCGCCGGTGGACTGGTCCGCACCGACGTCACCGCTCCGGCCGCCAAAGAAATGATGATGGAACTCAGCAATTTTACTGCCCATCCTTCAACTGCCGAGGAACTGGCCGCCGCCAAGGAGGCTTCCATCCAGTCGCTCCCCGGACGCTTTGAAACCACCTCCTCGATCGCCGGCGCCATCAGCAATATCTTCGTCAACAACCGGCCACTGGACTACTACGCCAATCTTCCGGCTAAGTACCAGGCCATCACCGAGGACGAAATCGCGCGCGTCGCCAAGTTGTATCTGCATCCCAACCAGTTGGTGATCGTCACCGCCGGCGACCGCGCCAAAATCGAGCCCGCCCTCAAGGACGCCGGTCTCGGCCCGGTCGAGATTCGCGACATCAACGGCAAACTTGTCGAGGATAAAAAGTAGCGCCTCTCCAACTTCGATTCCTCTCCGCTTCGGCGGAGAGGAATTGGATACCACATCTTTCCCGCAATAAAACATCCTGATAAATACGCATCGCCGCGCTCTACAATTCTCCGCGCACAGTGGTAGCATCGGGCAAGGAAATTCCGTATGGTCTACGCCCTGCCACAGATCGCGCAACCCTTCAGCTTCGACAACTTGCAGCAGCTCATCGTCGCCAACCACGCCATCGGCCGCTTGTTGGTGGCCGCTTTTCTGGGTGCGCTTGTCGGCGTGGAGCGCGAGATCAACCGCAAGGCCGCCGGCGTCCGCACCAATCTGCTTATCTGCCTGGGCTGCGCCTTCTTCACGCTGCTCTCGGCGGTGCTGGCCGGCGACACTAATCCCGACAAAGGCCGCGTGGCGGCAAATATCGTTCAGGGCATCGGCTTTCTCGGCGCGGGCCTTATCCTGCACAATCGCAGCCGCGTCAACGGCCTGACCAGCGCCGCCAGCGTTTTTGTTGTCGCTTCCATCGGCATGGCCTGCGGAGCAGGACTCTACGCCGCCGCCGTCGTCGCCACCCTCATCGTTATCGTGGCCCTGGAAGCAGTCGGCTTTGTCGAGCGCCGCGCCAGCATCAAAGCCTACTCCATGATCTACGAGGCGCGCGGCGACGATCGGACGCTCATGCTACAATCGATCCTCGACTCCATGGACGCAACCGGCGAACGGCTTACCGACGTAAAGCACGATGCGATCGGCGAATTGGAACGCCTCAGCTTCGCATTGACCACGACCAAAAAACATCACGAAATACTTTTCGGCAAACTACAGTCCGAGCCCGCCATCGGCAAGCTCCTTACCTTCCGCGACTATGAAGAAGATTGAGTTGCGCCTCGATTCGTAAGCCCGAGTAATTTTCTGCTTCGCCGAGCGTCTGTAAAAACGCAGCTTCAATCGAGCCTGCCGCCTTGAGCGAAAATGGAAGTGTACTTTGCCGGCGTCGGAATCGATGATCCGGCAGCCGTTTTTTCGCGCATTTCGATTAAGCGAGTGAATTTTTGTCTTTCGCATTCAGGAGGAAGTTTGATTCCATTTACCAAAGCTCATGCCTGCGGTAATGATTTCTTGATCGTCGCCGAACAGGACGCCGCCCATTTCGATCTCGCGACTCTCACACGCCAGCTCTGCGCGCGCAACACCGGCGTCGGCGCCGATGGCGTCGAGTATTTCGCCTGGACCGGCCCCAAATCCGGTCGCATCCACCTGCGCAACTCCGACGGCTCCATCGCCGAAATCAGCGGCAACGGCACGCGCTGCGTCGCCGCATGGATGGCCGAAAAAATCGGTTCCAAGATTGGCGACACTTTGGAAATCTCCACCGACGCCGGCCCGCGCGTTTGCCGCATCGACGGCCTGCACACCGACAAAGGCTTCCGCATCGAAGTCACCGCCGGCATGGGCATTCCCACCTTCGCAGCGCGAACCGTCAAGCTGGCCGACGGCTCCGCGTTCAAGAGCATCGAAATCTCCACCGGCAATCCGCACTTCGTCATCGAGGTCGATAACCCCGAGTTCTCTGTCGCCGGCCGCAGTTGGCAATCGATCGGCGCGGAAATCTGCGTTCACCCCGACTTTCCCCACCAGACCAACGTCGAATTCATTCGCGTTCTCAGCCCCAGCGAAATCGAGATTCGCATCTTCGAGCGCGGAGCCGGACCGACGACCTCTTCGGGCACAGGAAGCTCCGCCTCGGCCACGGCCGCGCTCACGCTCAAAGGCTGCACCTCGCCGCTCCGGGTCGTCGCCCCCGGCGGCGCGCAAACCGTCGCCTGGGAGGGCCCCGGCAAGGAGCTTTACCTCACCGGTCCCGCCGCCCTCATCTCTCGCGGCGAGGCCTGGTAATCGCAGAAAAACTTCTTTTGCGGGCTGCTCAAATTTTTTTGTGAGGAATCAGCCGTCATTTTGAGCGAAGATGGGTGCATACCTTGCGCCCATCGCGCTCGATCAATCCACGGCATTTCAAGGCGCTTGAATTCACTCCACGAGGCTTTCGATGAATCGAATTCTTAAACCCGCCGCTCTTGCTCCCGATTCCACCTTTTCCGTCGTTGCTCCGGCCTCGCCGGCCGAGTCTTTGCGCGTCGGAATCGGCTTTGACGCTCTGCGCGCTCTGGGTTTCAAGCCCGATCTTGCACCCAACGCCGCCCAATCCGGTCCGCTTTACTTCGCTGGCTCTCCCGCGCAGCGCCTCGCCGATCTTCACGACTCCTTCACTAATCCAAACTCAAGCGCTCTTATCAGCCTGCGCGGAGGCTATGGATCGAACTACCTGCTCGGCGGCCTCGATCTCGACCTCATCGCCGCGCACCCCAAGCCCTTTCTTGCTTACAGTGACCTGACCGGCCTCCAGCTTTGTCTCCTCGACCGCATCGGCTTGCCCGCTTTTCACGGCCCCATGCTCGCCGCCGACATCTGCCGTCCCGATGGCCTTCATCAGGCCAGCTTCCGCGCCGCGCTCTCCGGCCAGCCCTATGGCCTCGGCCCCGCCGAAGGATTGCGCACGCTCAAACCAGGCGCGCAAAATTCCATTCGCGGAACCCTCTACGGCGGTTGCCTCAGCATCATCACCGCGCTGCTCGGCACTCCCTGGGAGCCGGCCACCGAAGGCAAATTACTTTTCCTCGAAGACATCGCCGCCAAGCCTTACCAGATCGACCGCATGTTGTGGCAGTTGCGCGCGGCCGGCAAACTTGAGGGTGTGCCCGCGATCATCTTCGGCGAAATGCTCAATTGCGCCTCGCCCGGCGCGCCTTCTGATCTGCTCGATCAGGCGATTCTCTCCGCTCTCGACGGCCTCAACGTCCCCATCGCCATCGGCCTGCGCTCCGGCCACGTCTCCCGCCAGAACGTCACTCTCACCTTCGGCGTTGAAGCCCAACTCACCCTTGGCGATGAAACCCGCCTTGACCTGCTCGAAGCCGCAGTCGTTTAATGGAAGCAGGATTGCGTGGTAGGATATTCCTACCGGAGATTTTGCTTATGGCTAGCCAACCCGCGGTTCTTGAATATCTGGCGACAACCAAGATCGGCGAAAAAGGCCAGGTCACCGTCCCCAAGCAGTTTCGCGAAAAGCTGGGCTTGGCCTCCGGCGCGCCGTTCGCTGTTTTGCGTCTTGGCGATGGCCTCATCCTCATGCCGCAGCAAGAGCACTTTGAGCGCCTTTGCGCGCGGATCGGATCGGCGCTGGCTTCGGCTGAAATTACGCCAAAAGCACTTTTGGCTACTCTTCCCGAAGCGCGCGAAAAAATTTACGCGCACCATTACGGCGCTGGCGCGCACAAGCCGGCCATCTCCCGGACTCATGCCAAGTGACTTCGCAGCGCAGACTTCGTTTGTTTCTCGATTCGAATGTCCTTCTCGGCGGAATTGTCGCTTCTTGGGGACTGGATAAGGCTGTTTTGTCGCTCTGTGCGGCTAAAATCACTCGTTTGGTCTTGGCTGAAGCGGTTCGCGATGAAGTCGAGGAAAACCTCCTTCTTCACGCACGCCGTCTGCCTTCTTCAGCGGCCGATCACCTCATCGAAGATTATCGGCATTTGATCAAGCTCACGGAACCGGAACTGATTCCCTACCCCGATGCCAAAGCCGTGCGCGCCAATAGGAATCTGATCCGGCATGAAGCAGACGTTCCCGTGCTCGTTTCGGCCATCATCGCTCAGCCTGATTGGCTGCTGAGCAACAACACTAAACACTTTTCGGAGACCGTTGCGTTGCGGACCGGCTTGAAAATCGCCGCTCCAAACCAATTTTTCAAAACGCTCTCTTCACTACTGCGATAAATAATGCAAACACACACTGAAAACAAGCAACATATCGATTCCGCCACTCCGCGCCATATCCACTTGAGCGGCATTTGCGGCACGGCCATGGCCTCTTTGGCCGGCCTGCTTCAGCTTCAGGGCCATCGCATCACCGGTTCCGACAAAGCCGCCTACCCGCCGATGAGCGATCTGCTGCACTCGCTCGGCATTCCCGTCTTCGAGCCTTACGCCGAGTCCAATCTCGATTCACGGCCCGATCTGGTCGTCATCGGCAACGCGCTCTCGCGCGGCAACCCCGAGGTCGAGCGCATTCTCGACGAGCGCATTCCCTTCACCTCGATGGCCGCCCTGCTGCACGAAGAATTTTTGCGGGGCCGCTCGCCGCTGGTCGTCGCCGGAACCCACGGCAAAACCACCACCACCAGCATGCTGGCCTGGATCTATCAGACCGCCGCGCAAAAAAATCCGGCGTTCGAGCCCTCGTTTCTGATCGGCGGCGTGGCGGAAAACTTCCACTCGAGCTTCCAGCTCCGCCCCACCAGCCCTTTCATCGTCGAAGGCGACGAGTATGACACTGCCTTCTTCGACAAAGGCCCTAAGTTTCTTCACTACTTTCCAGACGCGCTCATCCTCACGCACGTGGAGTTCGATCACGCCGACATCTACGCCGATCTAGACGCCGTCAAAACCGCCTTTAAACGCTTGGTCAATCTCGTCCCCCGCCGCGGCCGCATCATCGCCTATGACGCCAATGAAAACGTCACCGACTGCGTTGCTCGCGCCTTCTGCCCCGTCGAGCGCTACGGCTTTTCCGATTCCGCCGCTTGGCGGCTGCGCAATCTTCGCTACGAAGGCGACCTCATGCGCTGGGAAGTTCTGCACGATGGCGCGCCCTGGGTCGAATTTGAAATGCACATGGCCGGCGAGCACAACGCTCTTAACGCCACCGCTGCAGCAGCTCTGGCCTTTGGCCAGGGCGTCGCCAAGGAATCCATCGTCGCCGCGCTCGCCAGCTTCCAAAGCGTCAAGCGCCGGCTTGAAGTCCGAGCGCAAATTGCCGGCATCACGCTGGTTGAAGATTTTGCTCACCACCCCACGGCGATTCGCGAAACCCTGCGCGCATTACGCGCCATTCATCCCGGTGCGCGCCTCTGGGCAGTTCTCGAACCGCGCTCGAACACGCTTCGCCGCAAGGTTTTAGCCGCAGACCTTATCCAGAGCCTGCGTCAGGCAGACCGCGTTGTGCTCGCCGCCGTCTACCAGCAGAACCGCATTCCCGAAGACGAGCGCCTGCATCCCGAAGAGGTCGTCGCCGCGCTCAACGCCGCCGGCACTCCGGCCGAGCTGCATCCCGACGCCGATTCGATCGTGAAAACTCTCGTGCCGCAGCTTGCCTCCGGCGATGTTGTCGCCATCCTCTCCAACGGCGGCTTCGACGGTATCTATGAAAAACTTCCCGCGCGGCTGCGCGAGCGTTTCCCGTCGAACGCGGCCGACAAATAGATCGTATGCAATGCGGCGGATCGAGGGCTCCACATAACTTCGGGTACTCCCACTCCAGCCGGGTGCCCCTTTGGCATCCGCCACAGCGGACGTCTAAGGTGGGATGAGCAAAAGCCTGCCCCGCGTCGCCGCGCCCGCGATAAAATTTCTTTAGGACCATGCGCCGCCCGCCCCTTATCGCCGCCTCGCCGCTCCGGCGCTTTCGCCGCGGGCGCCATGATCGCGGCCGTTGATCTTGCACGCTCGGAATTTCGCGCTTCGCCGACAGCGTTTGACTGAACTACGATCCCGAGCTCCGCTAACTCCGCTAGCGCCGCTTACTCAACTTCTCCGCCCTCTGCGCGGTAAGAAAGGCCCCGATGAACAGCTTCCAGACCCGCTCGACCTTAAAGCTCGGCAGCCGCTCCTATACCTTCTATCGACTCCCGGCTCTCGAGGCGCGCGGCTTCAATCTCTCGCGCCTGCCCTTCAGCTTAAAAATTCTGCTAGAAAATCTTCTTCGCCGTGAAGACGGTTCAGCCGTTACCGCTGCCGACATCGAGTTCCTCGCCAACTGGCAGCCGCAGGCGCAGCCCAGCCGCGAAATCGCCTACATGCCCGCCCGCGTCCTCATGCAGGACTTCACCGGCGTTCCGGCCATCGTCGATCTGGCCGCCATGCGCGACGCCATCAAATCTCTCGGCGGCGACCCCGAGCGCGTCAATCCTCTCGCCCCGGCCGAGCTCGTCATTGACCACTCGGTCCAGATTGACCAGTACGGAACCCCCTCGGCGGCTCAGGCCAACTCGCTCATCGAGTTCCAGCGCAACCGTGAGCGCTACGCCTTCCTCAAGTGGGGACAGTCGGCCTTTCGCAACTTCTCCGCCGTACCGCCGGGCATGGGCATCTGCCACCAGGTGAACCTCGAGCACCTGGCGCGCGTCGTGTTCGAGCTCGACGGCGAGGCCTACCTCGACACCGTCGTGGGCACGGACTCGCACACCACCATG
>PMHC01000130.1 GCA_003156495.1 Acidobacteriaceae bacterium | reverse complement strand
TTCATCTTCGGCCACGAAAGCGGCCACTACGTGCTCCATCACATTCCGCAGGAGTTTGCCGGCAGCGCCGTTGGCCTGTTCTTCCTTTACTGGGCCTGCGCCGGTTTTGCGGCCTGGCTGCTTGCCCGCTTCGGCGCGCGTTGGGGCGCGGCTGAGCCGGCTTCGCGGACGGGGCTGGTCGTGCTGCTTTTCGCCATCTCGGTCGCCGGCTTCCTGCTGCAACCGGCCAGCGCAGCCTTCAGCCGCCACTTTGAGCATCAGGCCGATGTCTACGGTCAGGAGGCGATCCACGGCATCGTCGCCGATCCGCAAAAAACCGCCGTGGCGGCCTTCAACTCCCTGGGCGAGGCCTGGCTTGAAGATCCCGCGCCGAGTTCCTTTATCGAGTTCTGGCTCTATGACCACCCCAGCGTGCAGAGCCGCGCCAACTTCGCGCTGCACTACAACCCGTGGGCCAATGGCGGACACGGAAGGTTCTTTAAAAACTAAAGAACAGGGGACAGTGAACAGTGGACAGTGGACAGTTGTCAGTTGTCAGTTGTCAGAAGGCGACGAGAACGTTTTTACAGCGGTTGCCCCCGGTCCCTAGCTTTTGGGGACCGGGGAACCACAACAGTCCCCGAGAAAAAGCTCATATCTCCACGCTTTTTCTGTCCCCTGTCCCCTGTTCACTGTTCTTCAGTCCTTGGTCTCGATCAGTCGCCAGCCGTTTTGCGCGTAATAGCGGTAGAGGGCTTTGCCTTCGAGAATGGCGTCGAGGATAGCGTCATGCTCCAGACGGGCCGGCGGATGCCTCATGCCGAGCTGGGCCTCGTGCACGGTCTGGGGCGAGGCCGGATCGATGGTCCAGTTGAAGCCCAGAAGGCCGCTTGCGTTGTGGAGTTGCAGCCGCGAGGTTTCGGGAGCCGAGGTCAGCGTCGCGGGCGCTTCCGGCGCTCCAGAAAAAAAGACCAGCAGCGAAACCATCTCTTTTGCTGAGCAGAGAACGGCCCAGTCCGATGAGCCCGGCCGCTCCAAGCTGGCGTTGACGACATTTTCCGGGCCGTGGGCTTCGTAGCTTTGCGGAATCAGGCAGCCGCGAGCGAGCAGCACATTCCGCACGGCCGGCGGCAATTGCGGAAAGGCGTTCACCGGCAGATGGCGAATCAGGTAGGGCGTGAGCTTGCCGTCGACGGAGATCTGGCCGCTGGCGTTGAGCGATGAAAGCTCCTGCGCACGCGGGCAGCCCCAACCGCTGACCAGAAGCAGCAGGCCGAGAATCCATCTCTTTTTTGTGTGTTCGACGATCACAAGAATGCTCACGAGCACTTTATGCTCAGGCGGGCGGAAGCGCAACTTTTTGCCGCCCTCAGTAGTCGATTTTTTCGGGCGCGGCGATCCAGGCGGCAAAGCTGTCCCAGGCTTCGTCGGCGAGCAACTGCGTTGCGCGGAGCTTGCGCTGGACCGCCTCTTTGCGGAATTCGCCGTAGAGAAATGCGTCGTCGAAGCCAGCGCGGGCGGCGTCGGCGGCCGAAGCGCCGTAATAAACCGCCTCGACCCGTGCCCAGTAGGCGGCGGCCAGACACATTGGGCAGGGCTCGCAACTGGTGTAGAGCTGGCAGCCGGCCAGCGAAAAGCCGCCCAGCGCGCGAGCCGCCGCGCGGATGGCGTTGATTTCGGCGTGAGCCGTGGGGTCGTTGGTCGAGGTAACGGTATTCGCGCCTTCGCCGATCGCCTGCCCTTCACGTACGATCACCGCGCCGAAAGGGCCGCCTTTGCCCGAGACGACGTTATCGGTGGCCAGTACGATGGCGCGACGTAAAAATTCCGGATTGGCGCGCTCTGCCACGAGAGGGACGGCTCCTTTTAAAAACAGCTTCAGTATCGCATGGCAAAGACAGGGAGTAGGGACTAGGGACTAGGGTCTAGCGACTAGGGACCAAGGACCAGGGAGTAGGGAACAGGGAAGAGTTTCCCGGCCGGGCGGGGACGTAGAATGACCTCATGTCAGGGGCCAAAAGCCTAGCCGAGCTGAACCGGCGCATCGTTGCCTGCGAGCGTTGCCCGCGGTTGCGCGCCTATTGCGCCGAGGTGGCGCGCAAGCGGCGGCGGGCCTATGCCGAGTGCGAATACTGGGGTCGTCCGGTGCCTTCTTTCGGCGACCCTGAGGCGCGCGTGCTGGCGCTGGGGCTGGCGCCGGGCGCGCACGGATCGAACCGCACCGGGCGCATGTTCACCGGCGACGGCTCGGGTGATTTTCTTTTTCCCGTGCTGTACGAAGCCGGATTTGCCTCGCAACCTGAAGCCGCAGGCGACGGAATGCGCCTCGACGGGCTGTGGATCAGCGCCGTGGCGCACTGCGCTCCGCCGGCCAACAAGCCCACGCGCGAAGAGCTGGACAACTGCGCGCCCTGGCTGGACGAGGAGATCGCGCTGCTCAAGAATCTGCGCGTGGCCGTCTGCCTGGGCAAGATCGCTTTCGACGGACTCCTGGCCCACGAACAGCGCCTTGACGGAGCCCTGCGGCGCGCCGAGTTCGGCTCTGCGCACGGGGCCGAATACGAGCTGCCAAGCGGGCTGGTCGCGATCGCCAGCTATCATCCGTCGCTGCAGAACACCAATACCGGGCGGCTGACGAAAGCCATGATGCTTAAAATCTTTCAGCGTGCGCGCCAGCGGGCGGAGTTGTAAAAATTACGCAAATTTTTTTTGCGTTCCAACGCAAGGCAGGGGCGCAAAACCGAGCCATACGAATCACCATACGAATCATAGGAGAGGAAATGGATAAGGCAGAGAAGTTCGAGAAACAGATTTTGAAGGATGTATCGCTCGATGGGATCGGGCCGAAGGTGAAACGGCCGCGCGGTCCCGTGGATCATTGGACGCCGGTGATTTTGCACGAGCGGGGCGAGTATCTGAAAAAGCTGGCCAAAAACGGCAACGGCGCGGCGGGCGAAACGCTGCATGAGTTTCCGCAACACTACGCCATGCTCTCGTTTCGGGATCGCGGCGGCGAGGCCGAGACGCATGAAAACTTTGCCGACCTCTTTGTGGTGGTGGCTGGAGTGGCGACGCTGATTACCGGCGGAACGATCGTCGGCGCGCACACCGTCAAGCCTGGAGAGATTCGCGGCAGCGCGATCGAGGGCGGCACCAGCCAGCAGATTCGCGCCGGAGACATTATCCATATTCCCGCCGGCACGCCGCACCAGACGATGGTCAGCAGCGAAATCACCTTTACCAACTTCGTGATGAAGATCCAGGAGACTGCCTAATTTTGTGATCGCTTAAATTTTTGCCATTGAGAGCCCCCCTCGCTTTAGAGCGTAATGGCCCGGCGGCCGCCACGGCGTGAAACGGTTTGCGTAAGCGACTGATATTCTGATGGGGATAGGCGGAAACACGATGAATGAGGCAACGAAGACGATTGAGCGCTCGCGGGCTGTGCCCAGCGTGTGCAAGGTTTGGCTGCTTTTTGCGGTGGTCTTTGCCGCGGTGTATTTTGCATCGCTATTCTCGCCGCCGCTATTGGACGACGTGGATGCGGCGCATGCGCAGGCGGCGCAGGGCATCTCGGAGACCGGCGATTGGGTCACCTCGAAGATCGACGGCATCCGGTACATTGAAAAGCCGCCGCTGCCTTATTGGACCGTGGCCGTCATGTATCGCGTTTTTGGGCAGAACACCTTTGCCACGCACCTGCCCAACGCGCTGGCCATGCTGGCGCTTACCTGGCTGGCCTGGATGTGGTCGCGCCGGGTTTGGGGCGAGCGGGCAGGCATGTACGCCGGGCTGGGCGTGCTCACCTCCGTCGGGCCGTTTCTGTTCACGCGCTTCATTATTCCCGAGGCGATTCTGGCCTTCTTTTTGCTGGCCGCCCTCTATGCGCTGATTGTCAGCCTTGAGGAGGGCCGGTCGGCATTGATCTACTGGTCTTGGGCCTGCGTCGCGCTGGCGCTGCTGACCAAGGGGCTGATCGCGCCGGTCTTCTTTCTGGGCGCGGCCATTCCCTATCTGTTGCTGACCGGGCAGTGGCGGCGCTGGCGAGAGCTGAAGCCGTTTACCGGTCTGCTGACCTTTTTGGCTATTGCCGCGCCCTGGCACATTTTGTGCGGCATCTTGAACCCTGACCAGGGACACCCCATCGGCAACCATCCCACGCTGGGCAACGTGCACGGCTTTTTCTACTTCTTCTTCATGAACGAGCACGTGCTGCGCTTCTTCAACCTGCGCTATCCGCACGACTACAACAAAATGCCCAGCTCGGTTTACTGGCTGGCGCATCTGGCCTGGATCTTTCCCTGGAGCCTGTTTTTGCCCGCGGCCATCGCTCTGGCCTGGAAGACCCGTCACTCCTGGATGCAGCAGTTGCGTCCCGAGGCCGGCCAGACAGTCGATTTCTACCTGGACAACGCGCTGCATGAGGACGTGGCCAGCCAGGTTTTGCGCGTAAAGTTTCGGGCGCGGACCATCTGGCTGCTGAGCCTGTTCACGGCCTGGACGCTGATCTTCTTTTCGCTCTCGACCAATCAGGAGTACTACACCTTCCCGGTGTGGCCGCCGCTGGTGATGCTGATCGCCGGCGTGGTGGCCGATACCGAAGAGGGCAAAAACTCGTCCGGCGGCCTGGCGCCGCTGAAGATGGCCTGGCTGACCATTGCGCAGGCGCTTTTTGCCGTGGTCGGCATTTTATCCGCGGCCGCGCTGGCCTGGGGGCTGTGGAGCTCGCGCAACCTGCCCTTCGTGCCCGACATCGGTTCGGTGCTGGCGCATCGCGGCGTGGGCGACTACACGCTGTCGATGTCGCACCTCTTCGATTTGACCGGCGAATCTTTTGCCGCGTTGCGACTGCCGGCGGCTCTGGCTGCCGTGGCGCTGCTTATTGGCCCTCTGGCCGGATGGCTGCTGCGGTTGAAGAAAAAACACGTGGCCTCGACGGTGAGCGTGGCGCTGACAATGACGGTGTTCCTTGTGGCCGCGCACATTGCGTTTGCGCGCTTTGAGCCGATGCTAAG
>PMHC01000145.1 GCA_003156495.1 Acidobacteriaceae bacterium | reverse complement strand
GCAGGGCGCGAATCCGCTCGATGGCGCTGACCACCATCGGACGGCCCGTCGCCTTCTCCATTCCTTTGTCGATGAGCGTGTCCACAAATTCCTCGACGGACAAATTGTTATCCTGCGCTGCGCGAACAACCGTGTCTGGAACAGTAAGGGAGATGATCATGGCGGCCGGGTTTCCTCTGGTGGTTTTATCGGCGGCCAGAGGCAGGCATTGAGTGGAAATCTGGGGAAAAGGCGCTGCTTTGGCGAAAAAATGCAGCGGCTGCGGCGGAAGGAATGAAAGTTGAGCGCCAGGGGAGCAAATCCTGCCTTCCGCGCTTGCCCTTGGCGGGCCGGAGCGATAGGCTAAGGGCATGTACGAAGACTTCCACGTTACCGACCGCTGGAGCGGCGAAGACCTGCACTGCCGCTGGAAGGGCACCATGGTGGCCATCGCCACCCGCCACGCCGATGCGGTCGATGTGCGCTTCGACGTAAACGGCCGCCCCATGTGGATCGCGCTGCCGACCGCGGCCTGGACCGAGCAGAAGCGGCGCTCGGGCAAAGCAATCACCGACTATCTGGCGACGCAGATCGCCGGCCGCTATTTAAAGCAGCTCGTCGAGCAGGGCTACGACTCCCAGCGCGAACTCTACGCCGTCAGCATCGATGAAGCCCTCAATCAGTTGGACGCGGTAATCGTCGAAGCCAAAACGCAGGGCGCGCTGCCCTCCGTCCCGGCGGGAACGTAGAACGCGCGCGCCGCTCCCAGAAACCAGCGTTCTAACTCTGAAGTTCGCATCAAAACAGAGTTGTCCTCCTGAGCGGAGTTTGCCGCGTTTTTGCGGTAAACGTAGTCGAAAGATCTGCGGCTGCTCTTCATACGTACTTAGGTCTTTGACAGCATAATTTTGTACCACCTCTGGGTGCCCCAGCTCTCGACTTTGAGACCTGGGAAAGCACGAATTCAATGGAACTTCTTTATCCGGTCATAGACCTTGAGTCCGAAACACCAGGCTCGCACTTCTCGCTTCAGGGAGTTTCTTTTCGATGCCATACCATCGCGCCATCGCCCTTTTCGCCGCCAGTTTCTTTCTCGGCACCGCCGTCGCGCAGCATCCCCAGCCCGCGCCCGCGCCGCCTTTGCCCAACGCCGTCGAGTTGCTGCAACGCTCTCTGGCCAGCGAGCGCAAGCTCGCCGCCGAGCAGGAGCGCTACGAGTGCCGCATCACCGACGAAAATGTTATGACCGACAACAAGGGGCGGGTGAAGAAAACCCTCACCGAGGTCAAAGACCAGTTCTACGTCAACGGCATCCCCATCGAGCGCCTGCTTAAAAAGAACGGCAAAGACCTTTCCCCCGGCGAGGTCAAAAAGCAGGACGCGCGCGTGATGAAAGAAACGCTCAAATACAGCAATCAGAAGACGGCCAAAAAAGAAGACGACAAACAGGCCCAGCAGATGGTCAGTTTCATGGAAGCGATGATGCTCGCCAACGGTCATCGCGAGCGCGTCAACGGCCGTAGCGTGCTCTTTTACGACATCGTGCCCAACCCCAAATTCCAGGCTAAAAGCATCTACCAGAGAATGGCGCAGGCGCTGCTCGGCAAAGTCTCGATCGACGAAAAAAGCGGCGAGATGATCGACGTCGACGTCCACTCGGTCGCGGACCTGAAGCTCGCCGGCGGTCTGCTGGCCAACATACACAAAGGGTTTTGGATTCACGCCCACAACCAGCTCCAGCCCGACGGCATCTGGCTCAACGATCTGGCCGAAGGTTCGGGCGACGCGCGCGCGGCGCTCTTCTTCCATCCCTATTTCCGCTTTAAAGAAACCACCGACGGCTGCCACTTGTACTCGACCTCTGCGGCCCAATCTGGGCCGGCGCAGGTACTCAAGTCGAAGTAGAAACCATCGTGCGCCGCGACGCCGCCGCCACCGCCAAAACCCGGCCCCCCATCTGCTAGCATCGGTTTTCGGAGCAAATATTCATGGACCCTTTAGCAAATGCCTCACTCGGCGCGCGACGCAATGAAGACATCGCGCTCGATCTGCTTAAATTCGTTGCCGCAACCACGGGCGTGGGCAAATCGGCCGCGCCAACCACCGGCTTCAGCGGCCAGCCCGTCACCAAGCCCGAAGAACACGTCAGCAATTTGCTCGATCTTTACGGCCGCTGCCTGAAGGTCGTCGAAGGCGGAAAAGAGGCCGCGCAATAGCCGGCCAAAAACAATTGCGCGTGGCTGTGGCCGGCGCGGGTTCTTTCGGCAGCAATCATCTGCGCGTAATGCGCGAGCTGGAAACAGCCGGCGAAGGTGTCGCGTTAACGGCGGCCATCGAGCCCAATCCGGTTCGGGCCGAGCAAACGGCGCGCCAGTACGGCATTCCGGTCTTTGCCAGCGCCGACGAGCTTTTGCGCGCCGACTTGAAACTCGACGCGGCCGAAGTCGCCGTGCCCACCGTTTATCACCACCAAGTCGCTTCGGAGCTGCTTGCGGGCGGCCTCGATCTGCTGGTGGAAAAGCCTCTGGCCGCGAGCGTCGCCGAAGCCGACGACCTCATTCAAATCGCCGAAAAAAACCGCCGCATCCTGCAGCCGGGCCATCTCGAGCGCTTCAATCCGGCGGTGTTGGCCGTCGAGCCGCGCCTCAAGCGCCCGATGTTTTTCGAAGCCCACCGGCTCAGCATCTTCACCCCCCGCGCGCTCGACGTGGACGTGGTTCTTGACCTGATGATTCACGATCTCGACATCGTGCTCGCCTTCGCCAAATCCACCGTGCGCGAGGTGCGCGCCGTGGGCCTGCCGATTCTTTCGCCCAAAACCGACATCGCCAACGTGCGCGTCGAGTTCGACTCCGGCTGCGTGGCCAACTTCACCGCCTCGCGCGTCTCTACTGAAAAAGTGCGCAAGCTGCGCTTCTTCGAGCCGGGCGAATACGTTTCAATCGACTACGCGCGGCGCGACGTGCTGGCCATCCGCATGGATTCAAGCCTTTCGCCGCAATTGGCCGCGGCGCTGGCCGCCGGCAAGCTCGATCCGGAAACCGTCAAGCAGTTGGCCTCGGGCGGACCCGCGCCGGGCTTGAAGTTCGAAAGGCCCACGGTCGCTCCCGGCGAACCACTCAAACTTGAAATGCTTTCTTTCTACGATGCGGTGCGCACGCGCCGCCCCCCGCGCGTAACGGCGCAGCAGGGCCGCGCGGCGCTCGAACTGGCGCTCACGATCGAGACCACCATGGCCGCCCACGCCCAACGCGCCGGCCTCGGCGACTACTTCAAGCATTAGTTGTCAGTAATCAGTTGTCGGTTGTCAGCAATCGGCTAGTCGGCATTGTCTATGCAATGCCGAGCGCCCCGTTCAGCCCGCCGACAATGTACTTCCAAATCAGATAGTAACCAATAACAACCGCCAGAAATCCTGGCGCAATCAGCGCATAGGGCACGTGGACGATGTGAAACCATACAACGCCCTGCGCGCCGAAGGCAAGTACGCCGAAGCCGGTTGCCGCCGCCGCGCCACTCGGCAGAATCAAAAACGGCAGTATCGCGCCGTGCACTCCGATCGGCAAACGCGTGCGTCGATGCGAGCCCAGCCAGAGCATATTCCAAAGCCCGAAGGCCGAAGGCACAATGGCCATGGGAAAAATCAGCGCCTGCTCAATGGGAATAGGCATCTTCAGCACCACGCGACCCACGATATAAGCCGTGAGAAGAACCGGCAGAATCAGCGTAGGCAGAAATACTCCCGCGAGAAATGCGCGCAAGTAAGAGTGCGAGTTCATTGTTGGCCTCCTTTTTGAAAGGCAGTTGTCAGCCCTCAGCTTGTTGCCGGAGTCGTAAAAATTTGGGTACCCCATTCTAGCCGCGCTCTTGTTTTTTGCGGCTAGGGTGGGGTGAAGTCGATCAATACTCCGATACTCCCATCATGAAAAATCTCTCGTTCACAAATAGTAGAGAAAGGTCGGAATCGAAGACGGAAATGCGGCGGCGAATCCGGCCAGCGCGGCCAGCAGCGCCCAGTCGAACCACGGCCGGTTGAGCAACCCGAAAGCGAGCGGTGCGGGTTCGTCAAGCCGGCGCAGCATCTCGGGCCACAGGTCGCGATCCGGCGCGGCGTTAACGTCAACCGGCGGCAGCGCTTGCCGCAAAACTTCCGCAATGCGTTCTTGTTCGTGGCGATTCATGGTTTCATTCCCTGAGCTTCCAGGTCCTTTCTCAATAGGCGTAAGGCGCGAAAAACGCGCAGTTTGGCGGCCATCACGGTAATGCCTAAAGCCGCCGCCACCTCTTTGTGCGGCTGCCCTTCAACAACAGATAGCAGCGCGGCGACGCGCAGCCGTGGCGGCAGTCGGGCAAAGGCCTGCGCGGTTTTGGCGCGAATCTCGGCGGCCACTCCGGGGTCGCCCGTCGGCGCTGCGGGCAAAACGGCAACCAGTTGCGCGGAAAGCTCGACCTCCGGCCGCTGCCTGCGGAGCCAGTCAATCGCCGCGCGGGTAGCAACGCGGCGCGCCCATGGCTCAAAGGGCCGAACCGGATCGAAGCGAACGCGCGCCTGATAAATCCTCCAAAAACTTTCGACCGTCAGATCTTCGGCCGCCGAGGCGTTGCGCACAATGCGAAAAATCCAGCCGAAAACGCTCCGTTGATGCTGGCGAAAAAGCCCCTCGAAGGCCTCCAGATCGCCCTGCCGGAAACGCTCGATCAGATTCTCTTCCGGCTCCGGCATCGCCTTTCCCTTTCTGCCCTTCCCCGTCTATTGACCTTTTACGCGGCCTTCGGCAAAAAGGTTACACGAAGCCGAGTAAGGCTGCGGCTTTACTCGCCGCGACGAGCGAAAAACTCGCAACGGAGGGAGGCGGGGGATTTGTCCCCCGCGTAAAGCCAGCAAAATTAACGCGGGCTTCAGCCCCGGCCACGCAGTTTCTTCATTCGGGTGTCAAGAGGGTCGCGCACACTGTTACAAGGCGCAAGAAGCCGCTTTTACAAAAGATATAAGCCGTTTTTTATCTTTACGATGCGCAATCGATAAGGTTTGTTTGGCGGCCTCAAGCAAAAGCCAGCAACCGCCTTCTTCCACATCAAATCCTGAAGGCGGGTTTAAACTTTACTGTAACCCGGTCACAGTTTCCTCAACGCCGGGTAAACAATCGTGAAATTTTTACGATTGTTGAGGTTTTATGGCCGTTTTATTCTCCGGATCGTTTCTCTCCCGCCACAATCGATCTCTATTCCCTTTCAAAAGTAATGCTGTCGCAGATTTTTGCCACCGGAGGTCCGGGCGTACGCGGAGCACATTCCGCCGCCGCGGAGATTTCTAATGGCCGATCTAGCTACGGCAGTCCAAACTCTTCCTGCGCCCACGGCCAGCGCCGCCAAACGCAGAACCGGAAGCCATTCCAGCCCGCTGGGAATGTGGATCTTCGGGGTAGTGGTGGCCATCGGCCTCGGCTACATCGGCGTGCACGTCACTGAAGATCTCGGCCATGCTGCGATTCCCAGCATCTGGCCCCTGCTGCTGCTTGGGCTGGCGCTTTTAATCGCTCTCAGCTTCGAGTTCGTCAACGGCTTCCACGACACGGCCAATGCCGTCGCCACCGTCATCTACACCAACTCACTGCCGCCCAATATCGCCGTCGTTTTATCGGGATTGTGTAATCTGGCCGGCGTGCTGGTCTCCTCCGGCACGGTGGCCTTCGCCGTCATCACGCTGTTGCCCGTCGAGCTCATCCTCAAGGTCAGCTCCGGCGCAGGCTTCGCCATGGTCTTCGCCCTGCTGCTCGCCGCCATTCTCTGGAATCTCGGAACCTGGTGGCTGGGCTTGCCTGCCTCCAGCTCGCACACCATGGTCGGCTCCATCATCGGCGTCGGTCTCGCCAGCCAGTTGATGAACGCACACGGCAGTGCCTCGGGGCTGGACTGGAGCCAGGTACTTAAAGTCTTGGAAGCGCTGTTGATCTCGCCTGTGCTGGGCTTTGTGCTCGCCGGCGCGCTGATCCTGATCTCGAAAAAAATCTTCACCTGTCCCGCCCTCTATAAAGCCCCCGAAGGCGACCAGCCGCCACCGCTGCCGATCCGCGCCCTGCTGGTGGGAACCTGCACCGGCGTCAGCTTCTTCCACGGCTCGAACGACGGCCAAAAGGGCATGGGACTCATCATGCTGATCCTCATCGGCACGGTACCCACCGCCTACGCGCTCAACCACAACGCCACCGCGACTGAAATCCAGAGCTTCATTGCCGCCTCGGCGCAGGCCGGACATATTCTCGATCATCATGTAGCGGCCACCGCGCCCGTCAGCACTCCGGCCGCCGATCCGCGCACCGCCGTCGCCAACTACGTCGAAACCAAGCAGATGAAGCCGGAGACGCTCACGGCCTTGAGCCAGTTGGTCGATCAGTTGAACCGCGAAGTTTCTTCCTACGCTTCTTTCCGCACGATTCCCGGTCCGCAGCAGACAGTCATTCGCAACGATATGTATCTGACCGGCCGCGCGCTGCGCGTCATGGACCCGGCGCACAGCGCGGCCTTTACCGCCGCCGAGCGCAACGATCTGAAAAATTATCAAGCCCGGCTCGACAAGGCCACCAAATTCATTCCCGACTGGGTAAAAGTCGCCGTGGCGCTGGCCCTGGGGCTGGGCACAATGGTCGGCTGGAAGCGCATCGTGGTCACGGTAGGCGAAAAAATCGGCAAGGAGCAGATGACCTACGCGCAGGGCGCCAGCGCCGGCCTGGTCACCATGGCGACGATCTTCGCCGCCGATACCTGGAGCCTGCCGGTCTCGACCACGCACATCTTGAGCTCCGGCGTCGCCGGCACCATGGCCGCCAGCGGCAGCGGCCTGCGCCTCTCTACCGTGCGCAACATCGCCGCCGGATGGGTGCTCACGCTGCCGGCCGCCGCGCTGCTTTCCGGCCTGCTCTACTGCCTCTTCCACGCGATGGCCAGCTAACCCGGCAGTTTTCCCCAAGCCGCTGGCCGCTTAAATTCCTGCCATCGAGGGTGCCCCCGGTCTCGATTTTGAGACCGGGGAACCACAACGCGAAGAGTCGAAATAACCCGGTCACGCTACGAGCCGTCGTTCAATCAGCAAGCGCCGCGCTCTAAGCATCGAGCTAGAAGCTAGAAGCTGAAAGCTGGGTAAGGCTCGAAACCCTCCGGTCACAGCCCCTAGTGCGTGCGCTTCACCACGTCGGCGCTGATCGTTCCATCCCAGCGCGGCGAGCCTTGCGAGCGGTATTCGCCCAACTTGCGCCAGTCGTCGCGCGTACGGCCGTTCAAATCCCACACGACTTTGCCTCCGCGCACGGTCAGCTCGCAAGTCAGCTTTTGCGTACCGTCCATGCGCGCGCCAAAGGTATCCACATAACCGAAGTGCCCCTGCTCGACGTCCAGCACGGCCACATCGGCCTCGCTACCCACAGAGAACGTCCCCAAATCGGTGCGCCGAATCTCGCGCGCCGGATTCGAAGTCGACATGCGGATCACTTCGTCGAGCGGAATGCCCATATTCAAAAATTTCGACATCACGTTGAGCATGTCCTTCATCCCGCTGTTCATGCTGGTAATGTGCAGATCGGTCGAAATCGAATCGGGAATCCATCCCTGTTCGACGGCCGGCACCGCTTGCCGGAATAAGAAGCTGCCGCCGCCGTGGCCCACGTCAAAGATCACGCCGCGTTTGCGCGCTTCAGAAAGATAGGGCAGCACCTTGCCCTGCGCGTCGAAAATCGGCACCCAGCTCAAATACATGTGCGTGGAAATGTCGCCAGGGCGCAGCTTTTCAAGCACCAGTTGCTGGTAAGGCCGCTCCGGCCGAAAGGTGCCAAAGTCCACCATCACCGGAATCTGCGCAATCGTGCCGGCCTTCACCGCCTGATCGACGGCCGTCCATTCGGGCCCCGCATAGTGCGCGGTCTTAATGCCCACAATCAGCCCGGGATACTTCAGCGCCTCTTCGCCGGCCTTCGCGCCGTCCATCTCGGCTGGGTTCTGCTCGTAGGCCGGGCCGCGCATTCCCGCGCCCACAATATTCAAAAACGCCAGCACGCGCGTCTGCGAGCGGTCGATAATGCGCTGCTTGAAGTCGGCAAAATTCTTCCAGCCCGAGCAACCCGCGTCAACCACCGTGGTGACGCCCGTGCGAAAGGTGAAGCCGTCGGGATAAACGCTGTTGTCGCCGGCATAGGAGTCGCGCTCGCCGGTGCCCGTGTAGACGTGCACGTGCATGTCGATCAGCCCCGGCGTTACGACCAGCCCGCTGGCGTCAACCGTACGCAGGCAGCGCGCACCATCAATATGCTCGGCCACGGCCAGTATCTTGCCGCCGCCGATCTCCACGTCGCGCACCGCATCCAGCTTGTTGGCCGGATCGATCACCCGTCCCCCGCGCAACAGCAGATCGCAGCTCTGCTGACCGCTGCCGCAAACGCTGAAGGCGGAAAAAACAAAGGCAAAAAATATTGCCCGCACGGCGCGGGCGCGAAAGAATATAGCAATCCTCATCAAATAATCACTCCTGGCATTCGCCGCGGGCTTTCATCGTGCGCGGGCTTAGCTGGTTCGGCGCGTTTCTCGCGCGCGACCATTGCGGCAGAATTTTCCGCCTGCTAAACGGTTTAGTGTATCGCAATGGAGAATCCTCGCCGCGCCCGTTAGGCCGCCGCAAATTTTAACCGCTTTTCCTCGTCAATCCGCGCCGTCGGTCAATCCGAAGGCTCTTTTCCGCATCTTAAAGTGGCTATCGTCCTTCGGTAATGCGCGAAATCCTCGCCGCATCCGGTACCATAAAGAATGGTGCCTGAACAAGCATGAGCCTGAAAGCAAAGTTAGAAGCGGTAATCTACGCCTCCGAAGAGCCGGTGACGCTGGCGCAGTTGTCTATGCTCTTCGCCGACGAGGCTTTGGAATGGAAAGCGGAGCAGCAAGCCGCATCCGAGTCGGCCAAGGCCGAAGAAGTGGCCTTGCCGCTGGAGATCTCCGAAGCGCAGCCCGAAGCCGAGGCGAGTGAGAACAACACCGAAGAAAACGCCGGTGAAGCGGCCCCCGCGGCCGAAGTACCAGAACCCCCAGCCGAAGACGGCGCGGAAGCGGCGGCGAGTGAAAATTCAAGCACAGAAGCCGCCGAAAACGGCGAAGCTTCCCATGAAAACGACGAAGCGCAGGCCGAAGAGCCCGCTATCGACGAAGCGGAGACCAAGCGGCTGGCGCGGCAGCGCGAGCGCGAAGCCCGCGCAACGATTCGCCAATTGCTCGACGAGTTGATCGCCGAATACGCCGCCGACGCGCGCGGCATTGAGGTGCGCGAGATTGCCGGCGGCTACCGCATGGCCACCAAGGCCGAGTTCCACGACGCTGTGCGCGCCTTTGTTAAAAGCCTCAAGCCGCCGCTCAAGCTCTCGCTGCCGGCGCTGGAAACTCTGGCCGTAATCGCCTACAAGCAGCCGGTGACGGCTCCCGAAGTCAATGAGATTCGCGGCGTCGAATCCTCCGGCGTCTTCGGCTCGCNNCGTGCTGGGCTCGCTGCTGGCGCGCAAGCTGATCGCCACCGCCGGACGCAAACAGGTCATCGGCCGGCCGATCCTCTACAAAACCACGCGCGAATTTTTGCTGCGCTTTGGTCTGAAAGACGTTTCCGAGCTGCCCTCGATGGAGGAGTTCGAAAAGATGGCGGCCAGCGAGTTGGAAGAACCCGAGCTGGCGGAAAATGAAGTCTCTCAAAAGCCGGCCGATGGTGAAACGGAAAAAGCGGCGGAAGCTGTAAACGAAGCCGCAAACGAGCCCACGGCCGAAGCGGAAGCCACGGACGAGCCAAAGGCCGAAGCCGAAACCGCGAACGAAGCGGAAACTGGAGACGTCGCGAACTCCGACGACGAAACAAAAGCCGGGAACGAAGCGGCCTCCGACACCGAAGCAGAAACCGCGCCGGACGAGCCAAAGGTCGAAGCTGAAACCGAGGCGATTTCCGACGGCGAAACCCAAGCCGCGCCGGCCGAAGCCGAGACCGTGCAAAGCAGCGCCGAGTAAAGGAATCGCCAATTCAGCCGTTGTTTTTGAAAGAGCGCGGCTTCAGAGCGTTTTCACCGATGGAGTAGAAGAAATTTGGGTGCCCCATTCTAGCCGCGTTCTTGCCTTTTGCGGCTAGGGTGGGGTCAAATCAATCCATACTCCGATATAACGGTTGTGAAATGCTCTTGGGGCCGCTGAAAAATGCCGCCCGTGCGGCCATCGGTTGCAATCTTGGCGGGCGCGGGCTCTCGTGGCGGCTACGGGTTTTTGCCCGTACATTCACTGCAATCTATCCATTGGGCCTTTGGGCCCCGAGCAACAAGGCTCTTCATCAATCGCACTTGTTCTTTAGCTTTCCTAGCAAACACGAAATGAGGCTTTCCCTATGGCAGAAAAACGAAAAACCAAAACCGCCGCGACGGCGGCTAAAAGCTCCACGAAAACCAAAAAGGTTGAGACTTCTGTGAAGAAGCCCGCCGCCAAAAGCAAAACAACCGCAAGCGTTGAGAAAAAACCGGCCGCAAAAACCAAAACCTCTGCCGTAAAAAGCAAACTCTCTGCCGCGAAGACGAGAAAGCCCGCCGCCAAGACCGCGCCAAGGGGCAGATCCTTCTCGACCCAAAGGCCCGCAAGGGCTCGGGCGAAAGATACCTTCGACTCTCCATTGAACGAAGAGGTCGGCGAAGTTGAAATTTATCCGCCGCTCGAAACCGAGGCAGCCGAAACCCCAGTAGTCGAGACCCCGGTAGCCAAAACTGCGGCAGCCAAAGCCCCGGTAGTCAAAGCCGCGGCCGTCAAAACCGCGACAGTCAAAACCCCGGCAGCCAAAACCGCGAAAAAAGCGCCGAAGGTAAAGATTGACGAAGACGAAAACGACGCCGCTCTAGAAGCCGCCGACGAAATTGTCGATGAAGTTGACGAAGACAAAGACGCCGCCCTTCTGAAGGCAATCGACGAAGCGGAGGACGAGACCGACAGCCCTCTTCCAGAAACGGACGAAGAAGAAGAGCCCGCCGCGGATGAAGTCAGCTCCGAGCCGCGGCCGCCGGCCAAGCTCGTCCGGCTGCAGAAAATTTTGTCTCAGGCTGGAATCGCCAGCCGCCGCCGCGCCGAAGAGCTGATCGTCGCCGGCAGCGTGCAGGTCAACGGCCAGGTGGTCACCGAGCTCGGCAGCAAGGCCGATCCCGAGCGCGACCACATCCGCGTCGACGGCAAGCTGCTGCACGGCGTCGAGCGCCGCCGCTACTTCTTGCTAAACAAGCCCAAGGGCTACGTAACCACGGTCAGCGACCCCGAAGGCCGCCCCACCGTCATGGAGTTCTTCGCCAAAACCAGCGAGCGGCTCTATCCCGTCGGCCGCCTCGACTACCTGAGCGAGGGCCTGTTGCTGATGACCAACGACGGCGAGCTGGCCAATCTGCTCACGCGCGCCGGCGCCGGCGTTGAAAAAACCTATCTGGTAAAGGTCTCCGGCAATCCGGAAGAAGAGGAATTGGAGCGGCTGCGCGCCGGCGTCGAAATTGAGCGCGGCGAAGCCGGCTCCGAGCGCGTGCGCACCGCCCCGGCGAGGATTCGCCAGGTGCGCGAGGGCGACAATCCCTGGTTCGAAGTGGTTCTCACCGAGGGCCGCAATCGCGAGATCAGAAAAATCTTCGCCTCCATCGGTCACTTCGCCGAAAAAATCCGGCGCATCGGCTACGGTCCGCTTGTGCTCGACGTGGAGCCGGGCCAGATGCGCCCGCTGACCTTCGATGAGGTCGATGCCCTGCAGCAGACCGCCGCGGGCAAGATGAAGCCTCGCCGTCTCCGCACCGAGCTGGCGCTGCCCAAAACCGCTGGCCTCTCGGCTGAAAAACGCGAAAAATACGCCGAACGCCGCGGCAAGTTTGTGCGGCGCGACAGCCAACCGCGCAATGCCGGCGAAAAACCGCGCTGGCAAAAGCCAGGAAAACCGGAGTGGCGGCCGCGCAAACCCGAGTTCGGCGGCAACGCCGGGCACAGCTCCTTCAGCCACGGCGAAGATCGCCCCAAACGGGAGTGGCAACCGCGCGCGGATGGCGTTGAGACCGGGCGCAAAGAATTCCGCGGCGATCCAAAGCCGGCTTTCTCCAGATCAAGTTCATCGCGGCCGGCTTTCTCCAAGCCCGGATTCTCCAAACCCGGATTCTCTAAGCCTGGATTCTCTAAGCCTGGATTCTCTAAACCTGGATTCTCTAAACCAGGTTTTTCCAAGCCCGGCTTCGACAAGCCGCGCGGAAATTCCTACGGAGCCAAGCCGCGCTTCGATAAGCCCTTCAACAAGCCCTTCGGCAAACCGAGTTTCGATCGGCCGCGTCCCGGCGGAACGAATTCTGACCGCCCGCATTCCGATCGGCCTAATTTTGACCGTCCCAAATTCGACCGTCCCGGTTTTGCCGGCCGCGAGCGCTCCGGCTCCGATCAGGCCACGCGCCGGCCCTTTACGCCGCACGGTGAAAAGCCAGCCTTCGCTCCGCAGGGAGATAGGCCGCCCTTCAATCCGCGCACTTCCAGGCCGCCCTTCAAGCGGAACGACAGGCCGCAGGGCAGCTTCGGCAAAGCCCCCGGCTTCGGTCCCAAGAAAAGCGGTTTTTCGAAGCCCAGCTTCGGCAAACGCAGCGGCGGCGGCGCAAAAGGCGGCGCGCGCTTCGGTGGCAAACGCAGCGGCGGTCCGAAACACCGCGGATAGCGTGCTTTCGCTCTTTGTGTAGCGAACTTCTGGGTGCCCCAGGTCCCGATTCTGGAACCTGGGATCGTCATCCAGCGCTCGCTTGATGCAACACCAGGAGTGAAGTTCTACGCGGAGCCCTACGCGCGAAAGCGCCGCAATCGTCCGATGAGCGATGCCGGGCCGCTGATCTTCAGGCGGACGGCATTGCTTTCGTACTCGCGCGCGTGGATGATCGTTCCGGCCTCGATCATCGACAGCACAGCGCCCTCGCTCTGCGGCACCAGCAGCTCGGCCTCCACCAGCGGATCGATGTGCAGCGCCTCGTCAATCGCCTCCAGCAGCGCGGCAATCCCCTCGCCGCTGCGCGCCGAAAGTGCTACCGCACCTCTATCTTTTGGACTGGCATTCGTGCGAGACAGCAGCGCCTCGCGCTCTACCTCCGGCAGCAGATCGATCTTGTTCAGCACTTCGATGCGCGGCTTGGCCAGGCTCTCCAGCTCGCCCAGCACTCTTTCCACCTGCGTCTTCTGTTCCTCGCCGTAGCCCGAAGATGCGTCGCGAACGTGAATCAAAACCTCGGCCTGCACGACCTCTTCAAGCGTGGCGCGAAAGCTGGTGACCAGCGTATGTGGCAGGTTGCGGATAAAGCCGACCGTGTCGGAAAGCAG
>PMHC01000025.1 GCA_003156495.1 Acidobacteriaceae bacterium | reverse complement strand
CCGCGCTATGCGCCGGCCACGGGGCCAGTGACGCTGCCAGCTGGAACGCTGCTGCAGTTGCGCACCAGCGAGCCGGTGGATAGCAAGAGGGCCAAGGACGGCGAGCCGGTGCAGTTCATGGTGATTCAGGACGTGACCATGGGCGGCGTGTTGGCGATTCCGCGCGGAGCCGTGGTGCACGGCGTGATTGCAGAACACAAAAACGTGGGTTCCGGCAGCATGGGAGGCAGCTCCTCGCTGGCGCTGGCGCTCACTTCGCTCGATCTGGGCGGGCGCAATTATCCGCTCGAGAGCGACCAGTTCAAGGTGAAGGCCCCGAACAAGGCCGGCCAGACAGTGGGCAGCGCGTTGACCGGCGGCGTGATCGGCACCATCATCGGCTGCGCGGTGGGCCGCGGCGCGGGTTGCGCCATCGGCGCCGGCGCAGGAGTTGCCGCTGGAACGGCCGCCGGTGCCGCCGCTCCAGGACCGAATGCCTGGATTCCCGCCGAGGCGCTGGTCGCCTTCCACCTCACCGCGCCGTTGACCGTCGATCAGGTCAGCGCGCAAGAAGCTGCGCGGCTATCTCAAGGGCTCTATCCCGGCGGACCGACGCTCTACCAGCGCGAACCTTATGGCTCGCCTTATGGCGGACCCTATCCTCCGGTTTACTACCGGCCTTACTACGTGGTCGGCGGCGGTGCCTACTACTGGCGGTGAGGCGATAGGGACTAGAGAACAGACGGCGGGCATCCTGGCGACGGGATGCCCGCTTTGCGTTTGCGAGCGCATCTCGATTTGTCGCCGTCATCTATCGCACTTCGTCGTCTATAATGGCAGAGTCGCATCGAGCGAAAATTGCGCAAGCGCAGGCGCGCCGCACTCCGGCGGTTTCCATGCCGTCGTGACTGTCGAGCGCCGGTTTTGCGTTGAGAGAGTTGAAGGCAAAGTCCATCCATGATTCGTTTTCTGCAAACAGATAATCGCATGGTCAAGGCGCTGATCGCGGTAATCATCGGCGCGGCGTCAATCACCATGGTGCTGTACCTGATTCCTGGTCTGAGCGGTTTGGGCTCATCTTCGCCCGACACCTATGCCACCATTTATCCGCACTGGTATAGCCGCTTCTTCTCCGCGGGCGACGATATCACCAACGCGCGCGTCGAAGCAATCACCGAGAACCAGTTGCGCGAGCGCAATCCGCAGTACGCCAGCAACCCGATGATCGTCGAGTTCTTCAAACAGCAGGTGGGCATGCAACTGGTCCAGCAAAAAGTCCTGCTTCAAGAGGCCCACAAGCTTGGCATTAAGGCCACCGACGACGATGTCCGCCAGTATCTGCGCACCGGCGCTACCGGCCAGGTTCTCTATCCCAACGGCAGCTTCATCGGCGAGCAGGCCTATAAGCAGTTGATCGACGATCGGCTGCACGAGTCGGTCAACGAGTTTGAAAGCGAGATCAAAGACGAGATCACCGCCCGTCGCCTGCAGGCCTACGTCACGGCCGGCGTCACGGTCAGCGATCAGGATGTGCGCCTGCTTTACCGGCAGCAGAATCTCAAAATCAAATTCGCCTACGCCGTTGTCTCCTCCGACGATCTGCGCAACAACATCAAGCCCTCCGACGGCGAGCTCGAGTCTTTTTACAAGAAGAACGCCGCCCGCTATGCTCAGGCCGTGCCCGAGCAGCGCAAAATCTCCTACTTCGCTTTCAATATGAGCCAGCTTCCCGGCGGCGCGCCGCAGCCCGGCCCGCAGGTCATCCAGCAGTATTACATCGCGCATAAGGCGGACTACGCCCTGCCCGAGCAGTCGCGCTCCCGCCACATCCTCATCAACGTGGCCCCCGGCGCCGATGCCAAAACCGACGCCGCCGCCAAGGCCAAGGCGCAGGATGTCTTCAAGCAGCTTAAAGCCGGTGGCAACTGGAATGCGCTGGCCAAAAAGTTCTCCGACGATCCGGGCAGCAAAAACTCCGGTGGCGAGCTGGGCTTTGCGCAGCGCGGCAAAATGGTGCCGGAGTTCGACAAGGCCATCTTCGGCCAAAAAGTCGGCGACATAGCCGTCGTTAAAAGCAGCTTCGGCTATCACGTCATTCAGGTCGAAGAGCGGCAGTCGGCGCACACCAAGCCTTTGAGCGAAGTGCAGCCGGAGATCGTTTCCGCGCTCAGCCGCGAGGCCGCCGCGCAGGCCGAACAGCATTACGCGCAGCAACTGGTTGCCGAGGCAGCCAAAGACGGCATGGCCAAAACCGCCGCCGCCCATCACCTTGCGCTGGTCACACCCCAGCCCCTCGATCGCCAGGCGGTCATCCCCGCGCTGCCCGATAGCGCGCAACTGCTCGGCAAGGTCTTTACCGCCAAGCAGGGCGCCGTGCCGCAGTTGGCCCCCACCGGCGAAGGTTACGCCATCTTCCAACTCACCGACATTACTCCGGCGCACGCGCCCGCTTTTGCTGATTGGAAGTCCCACGTCCTCGACGACTATCGCGGCGAGCAGTTGCCCACCTTGTTGGCCCAGAAGACCAAGGATCTCTCTGAGAAAGCCAAGTCGATGAACGATCTGGTTAAGGCGGCGAAGGCCGTCGGCGCCAGCGTTAAAACCAGCGATCTGGTGGGTCTTGCCGATCAGGTGCCGGATTTCGGCGCCGTCGGTCAGGTCGCCCCGCAGCTCTTCACTCTGGCTGTGGGCGCTATCAGCGGACCGATCAATGCCGGCCGCACCGGCGTCGTGGCCAGAATCGTCGACAAACAGGAGCCCAGCGGCGACGAGATCGCTCGCAACTTCGACCGCACCCGCCAGCAGATTCTCGAACAGCGCAAGCAGGAGGCCTTCAGCGTCTTCATGAGCG
>PMHC01000026.1 GCA_003156495.1 Acidobacteriaceae bacterium | reverse complement strand
CGAAAAATATCGTACGTTATCACAGGCATTTGGAGCGCAGGTGCCGCCGACAAGCGCCGCCGCTGGGAAGTGGATTGGCCTCATGCCTGTGTAATTGCTCTCTTGGTTTACTCGATCTGAGGTTGCCTCGATCAGCAGTAATTTCTCCCTAAGAAACCTACAATAAGAATATTTTAATAATTAGCAAAAAGATAGAAACTGATGTATGGTCGTCGGGAAATACTGCTTGGCGTGAGTCTATGCGCGGACTAAGTAAGTATTATTGAAGCGCGCTAGCTGAAGCAAGTCTGCTATTTCCAATAACATCGAAGCTAAATAACTCTTCCTGAGTAAAAACAGGTTCGCGTTTATTCCCGATTGCATTTGAAAAATACCTGATCGGCGAGCCAAAAATTCCCATTCGAGGTGCAGAAACGCATGTTTTTAGGTAACCCTGTGGCCGTATCTGCCGATGAAGGGTGCAGATTGCCGTTAATGCCCCCCGTAATCCACGGGGAAATCCCCTCAATCCTCCGGCACGCGGCGCAGTTCAATCTACTCATAATGGGCCCATACACGAAGGAGCTTTCATGGCATTAACAGTTCTCGTCGTGGATGATTCGGTCACGATGGTGTTGAGTCTGAAAACGACTCTCGCTATGAATGGCTATCAGGTGGAGACTGCTGGTAATGGGCGGGAAGCTCTCGACAAGCTGAAAACAGGATTCAAACCAGCGCTGATTCTCACCGATATTAACATGCCGGTGATGGGCGGAATGGATCTGATTCGTAACGTGCGCGCCTTGCCTGGGTTGAAGTTTGTTCCTATTCTGACGCTAACCACGGAAAGCGATGCGGCCAAGCGCAGCGAGGGAAAGATCGCGGGAGCGACCGGCTGGCTGGTCAAACCCGTGTCAGGAAACGATCTTGTGGCCGTGATGAAAAAAGTCCTGCCAGGAGCGTAAATTCATGTCCACCGCTGCAATAACAGCTGATGCAACAACAGCATCTCTTCAAAACGCACATCTTCATGCGCTCAATCGCGAGGCACGGGAAGATTCGCATATTAATTGGCGAGGGATCGAGAAGCGATTGTTGCGCCAAACCATCATCGGCTTAGGCAGTGTTGCTGCGCTTTGGATGGTTTGTTTCCATGCCTTCGGCCAATTCTTCTTTCCGTATTCAGGCGCTGCTGGCGACTGGTTGCTCGGTTTCCTTCTTGTGTCTTTGCTGGTAATGCTGTGGTGGAATTTGCAGACAGCGCACAACGCGGTTGCAGAACTACAAAACCTTGGCGGCATGGATACTGACGAACGCTCGCGCTGGATCGAGAAAGACGAAGCTGTTGGCGCCGACATGCAGGATTCGCGCCTTTACATCGATGTGCTGCGCCAGCATATTGGCGATTCGTTGGCCGAATCCGAGCGCGAGGTCATATCCGTCATCGAACAGTTAAGTCATCTGATCGAGCGCTCCAATCAATTAAAAGGAAATATCGCGCACTCCGTTGAGAGCGGCAAGAATCTTACCGCGGTAACGCAGAAGCGCGTTGGCGCCAATAAGGAACTGATCTCCGCCATTGATTCGCAGTTGGAAACGCAATTGACGGAGACGCGCTCCAACTTTGAGCGTATACGCGGTCTGGCCGGCGAGGTGTGCGCTCTGACGCCGCTCATCAAGGTCATCACCAACATTGCGCAGCAAACGAATCTGCTTGCCCTTAATGCGGAGATCGAGGCAGCCAGCGCCGGCAGCGCTGGACGCGGTTTCGCCGTCGTGGCCATGGAAGTGAGGAAGCTCGCCGTACGATCGACCGAGGCCGCGACAGAGATCTCGGAGAAGATTAACTCCACTTGCAAGAAAGTTGATACGGAGCTGAAGAGCGCGCAGGAGCTGCTGAAGCGTCAGGAAGCGAACGCCTCCACCAGTCACCTCGTCGGTGATCTGGATTCTATGCAGCAGGAATTTTCCAGCAGTAGCAAGTTATTGCTTGACGTGATCTGCAATGTGGAAACAAGTTATGGAGAAATCGTCGAAAGGTTGTCAACGGCGTTGGGGCACATTCAGTTTCAGGATGTGATGCGGCAGCGGATGGAACACGTGCAGCAGGCCTTGGCGGATATGCAGGATCACCTGTTGGAATTGGTTGCATTGCCCCGCGATCCTGCCTGGGATGGCTGTCTGCAACGAACCTTCAAGAGCATTCTGAAAGCTCATCTCGATCAGTACAAGATGGCTAGCCAAACGATCACGCATATGGCGATTTCGGGAGGCAAATCCAGTGCCGATCACAGCGCGCCGGCAATCGAGCTGTTTTAAGGTGGTCGTGCACAAAACATTGCAGGCGTCTTCCATTTTCGCTTTGAGTTAGTTAGAGGGCGATTTTGATTGAGTGTTCTACCAGGGAATCGCCGTGAAGGCGCACGAGACTAAGCGCCGAATAAGTGGGATCAAAGCCGCGAGGTTTAGCGGCGGAAAGGAACTTTTCTGTGACGAAACTGGAAGATGCAGAGGGTTTCTTAGACGAATTTAATCTTTCCGTAGTATTTTTTACGCGGAGATTGCATCAAGACGAGCGATGAAACCGAGCGCCGGCGGTTTGCTGGCGCAGCAGGACAAAAGGCCGGCCACAGAGCATCTTCCGCAAGCACCGGCGCACCGCGAAGCTCCTCTTCCTCTCCTCGCATATTGATCGCGGCGTATCCAGGGCCATTTCAATTCCGAATCGCAGTCGCCGAAAAGAGCGACGCGGGAGCTGTTTTCCCAACTGAAAGCTGCGTTGACTAATGACGCAACCTGCGACAGGGGTGGTGAGCGTGGGCATCGTATTAAGTCAGGAAACCGATTCGAGCTTGATTTGTATCGACGAGGCGGCCGATATTGCCGTGGCCTCAGAGCTGAAGGCTGCGCTTCTTCTGGCGCTGGAAGCGGGCAAGGGAATTCGTGTTTCTCTCAATGCCGTCACGGATATGGATGTCGCGGTCTATCAGTTGTTGTGGATGGCGCAGCGGCAGGCCCAGCAAGCAGGCACGGAATTTTCCATCGCCGATCCTCCGCCTCTTCCCGTAAAGAGCGCCTTGGCGGAGATGGGACTCGATGGGCTCTTTGGTGAGTAAGCGTAAGACCGGCAAAAAGCAATAGATATGGGGTTCGGGCCAAGAGATCAAGGTGGGTACGAGCCATGACGCAGTCCGTTTCAGGCAATGCCGAGCAGTTCAAGCACAGCTTCCGCGAAGAAGCGCGGGAGATTTTGACTGATCTGGAATCAGCTCTGTTGGAGTTGAACGAAAATCGCGGCGACACCGAAGTCGTCGGCCGTATCTTTCGCGGTCTGCACACGATTAAGGGATCGGGCGCGATGTTCGGCTTCGAACGTTTGGCCGCCTTCACCCACGACCTGGAAACCGCCTTCGATCTAGTGCGGAACGGCCGCCTGGAGACGAGCGCGGAACTGGTCGATCTTACCTTGGCCGCGCTCGATCAGATCGGCGCCATGCTCGATGAGGATGTAAGTGGCGCCGCGTCGGCCGATCCCGCGGCTTGCGCCCGCATCCTCGACAGCGTGCGGCGTTTGGCCGGTATAAAGGAAGTCGCTTCGCCGGTTAAGAAAAGTGCGCCGGCGGTCGCGCCTGTCGCTGGCGGTGGAAGGGCGAGAGGTTGGCGCATCCATTTCGCTCCCGGTCCCGATCTGATGCGCTACGGCGCCAATCTTTTTCTGCTGATCCGCGAACTGCGCTCCCTCGGCGGCTCTTCGGTCAGAGCCAATCTGGATGCCGTTCCGCTCCTTGCCGATCTCGATGAGGAACGCTGCTACATCTCATGGGAGATTGCTCTTACTACGGATGCGGATCAACAAGCGATCCGGGATGTTTTTATCTTTGTCGAGGATACTTGCGAGTTAAGCATCGAAGCGGAGGCGGAGAGCGCACCCGCGGCGGTGTCGATAGCGCCCCAAAGCGAGGCCGAGATCATTGCCAAGGCGCTTGCCGAGAAGCGTACGCCCTCGGCCGGCCGTCGCGTCTACGACAAGCCGGACAATGCCTCCAGCCTGCGCGTGCCTGCCGCGCGGCTCGATCAGTTGGTGAATCTGGTGGGTGAATTGGTTACCGTTGGAGCACGGCTGAGCGAGCTAGCCGGGCGATGTGATGATGACGAGATCGTTCAAGTCTCCGAAGAGATTGAGCGGCTGANNATCCGCATGATGCCGATTCGCGGCACCTTCGAGAAATTCCGCCGGCTGGTGCACGATCTTTCGCGCGATCTGGGCAAGGAAGTTGAGCTGACGATCGAAGGCGCGGATACGGAGTTGGATAAAACCGTCATCGACCAGTTGGGCGATCCGCTGATGCACCTGATNNCAGCATGGACCACGGCATTGAGCCAGCCGAGATGCGGGCGACTCGTGGCAAGCCGCGCATGGCCGCGATTCATCTCGCCGCCCGCTATTCGGGCGCCAGCGTGCTCGTTTCGGTCACCGACGATGGAGGCGGTATCGATGTCGAGGCCGTTCGCCGTCGCGCGGTGGAAAGAGGATTGACGACCAGCGAGGCGCAGTTAAGCGAAGCGGAGATTTTTTCCTTCATCTTCCAGCCGGGATTTTCAACCGCGCAACAGGTAACCGATGTCTCCGGCCGTGGCGTGGGCATGGATGTGGTGCGTCAGCGCGTGGAAAGCCTGCGTGGCACCATCGAGGTGACCAGCCGGACGGGAGAAGGCACCAGCGTGATTCTGCGTCTGCCGCTGACGCTGGCGATCATCGACGGGTTGCTGGTGACCGTCAACGGCGCCAATTTCGTGCTGCCGCTGACCGCCACGCTGGAGTGCGTGGAGCTGACGCGCCAGGATATCGAGCGGGCCAACGGCAAGCATCTGGCCAATGTGCGCGGAGAACTGGTTCCCTACATCCGGTTGCGCGAGCACTTCGGCATCGCCGGCGAGCCGCCGGCCATCGAGCAGATTATGTTTGCCGAAACCGCTCAAGGCCGTTTCGGATTTGTCGTCGATCAGGTCTTGGGCAATTGCCAGACGGTCATCAAGAATCTCGGCCGTTTCTACCGGCAGGTGCAGTTTATCTCCGGTGCAACGATCCTCGGCAACGGGACGGTGGCGCTAATTCTCGATCCCGAGCGGCTGATCCAGAACGCAATACGCGCCGAGCAGCGCAATGGCGGCGGTTCCCGCTCCCGGTACGGCGACGCTGGCATAGAGACAGTTTTAACGGCGGGAAGTGCGGACCGGATGCCGACGCAAGCTGGAGGGTGAATTTTCGTTTGTATCTTTCCACCGCCAGAGGGCTGCCCCCATGGCGGGCGGGGCTAACAATCGCGGATCAGGCAGAAATGGATTCAGAAATAAAGGGAGGGAATGCATGGGAACGGTAGTGGTTAGTGAGAGCCGGCGACTGCGTGAGGCCGGCAACGGACATCGGGGAAATGGTCAGGGCGTTCACGAGCGTGCCGCTAGCAGCGCTTCGCGGAATGACCATTCCGATCTTGTGCTCGAAGAGATCCAGCGCCTGGCGGGCGCCATCAAAGAGGGCCGCACGGGCGAGCGCGGCCGGGCTGCTCTGTTCGACGGCACACAGCAGAAGATTGTTCAGGGGGTCAACGAAATATTGGATGCGGTGGTTGCTCCGCTGAATGTAGCCGCCAGCTATGTCGACCAAATCTCGAAGGGCGTCGTTCCCGTCAAGATCACCGACAGCTATTCAGGCGACTTCAACACGATCAAAAACAATCTCAATGCGTGCATCGAAGGCCTGGACGGATTGATCGAGGCCAATAGCGTGTTGCAGCGGTTGTCAAACAACGATGTTTCAAAACAGGTGGAAGGATCTTATCAGGGGATCTTCGCCGAAGTAGCGACGGCGACCAATGGCGCGCTCGAACGCTTCAAACATGCGATCCGGGTAGTGGAACTGATTGGCGCGGGTGATTTCCGGCAAGAGATGGCCGCGCTGCAAAAAGTGGGCAAGCGTTCGGAAAACGATGTACTCGTTCCGGCGCTGCTCCAGACAATGGGGGCCATCGATGCACTGATCTCGGACGCCGCCAAGCTGTCCAATGCGGCGATCGAAGGCAAGCTGGCGACGCGCGCCGATGCCACTAAGCACCAGGGCGACTATCGCAAGATCGTCGAGGGCGTTAACAATACATTGAACGCGGTCATCGGCCCGCTGAATGTCTCGGCCGACTATGTGGACAAAATCTCGAAGGGTGCGATTCCGCCCAAGATTACCGACACTTACAACGGCGACTTCAACACCATCAAGAATAACCTCAACACCTGCATCGACGCCGTCAATTCGCTGGTCGCCGATGCCGTCGTGCTGTCCAAGGCCGCGATCGAAGGCAAGCTGGCGACGCGTGCCGATGCCACCAAGCACCAGGGCGACTACCGCAAGATCGTCGAGGGTGTTAACAATACATTGGACGCGGTCATCGGCCCGCTGAACGTCTCGGCCGACTATGTGGACAAAATCTCGAAGGGCGCGATTCCGCCCAAGATCACCGACACCTACAACGGCGACTTCAACACCATCAAGAACAACATCAATTTACTTGTAGCGGCCATGAACGACGTGACCAAGGCAGCCGAAGAGATCGCCCACGGCAATCTGACGGTGGCCATTCGCGAGCGCTCGGTCGAGGACAAGCTGATGCAGGCGTTCTCGTCGATGGTGGCCGGCTTGACGCAGACGGTCGGCGACGTTCGCACCATCGCCAGTGAAGTGGCGGCGGCCAGCCAGTCCATCTCTACTGCCTCGGTGCAAGTCTCTAAAGGCGCCAGTTCGCAGGCGGCGGCAGCCGAAGAGGCCTCTTCATCGATGGAGGAGATGGTCAGTAACATCAAGCAGAACGCCGACAACGCGCAGCAGACCGACAAGATCGCCAACAAGAGCGCCAAGGACGCACAAGAGAGCGGCAAGTCGGTTCACGAGGCGGTTTCGGCGATGAAGGAGATTGCCGACAAGATCTCGATCATCGAAGAGATCGCTCGCCAAACCAACCTGCTGGCGTTGAACGCGGCCATTGAGGCGGCGCGTGCCGGCGAGCACGGCAAGG
>PMHC01000012.1 GCA_003156495.1 Acidobacteriaceae bacterium | reverse complement strand
GTCGGCTGCATGGTGATGTGAATGCTTTCAAAGTGCGTCCACATCGCGGGTGTCGGATTCGCGAGGCGCCCGTGCGCAAAGGTGTCGCAAGCCAGGAGAAAACTGAAGTCGTCGGGAACGAACGGCAGTGGCACCGGAAAGAGGGGCAGAATCGCCAGGCGCAGGACGATCACGCTCAGTCCTACGCCTGCAACCACAAGCCCCTGTCTTTGCGCCAGCCGTGCAAACAGCCGCTCCATGCGAGCAAAACCCCTGCCGCCCAGCCGCGGAAACGCGAAGGACAACGCCACTGCCATTGCGGCCATGCCGCATTCAAGAATCAGCAGCGCCGGGTTGGTTTCGTGGGCGGTGGGCAGCAGCATTTCGGTCCGGTTCCGTCCCTGCGGATTTCAGCAAAAACATGCGGGGGATCATCGAGATTCTACGGCATCGACGTGCGCTCGCCAGCCCCGGATTCAGCCGCCCGAACCCCTCTCGTCACCTTGGAATCATGCATCGATTGATTGGGAAATTGAACAGTGGCTCGCTTTCCCACCCATATCCCTAAAAGAGCGCGGAAAAGGATGGGGCACGGATGAAGTATTTTGTTGCCGAATCAATCACACAAAAAAGGCTGGATGCTTGCGGGGTTTCCGCCTCATCCAGCCTCTCTCGAAATAACGATCTTTTGAAGTTTCGTAGCCCGGTCCAAGGCCGAGTTCATTCGATATGTCCGGCAACGTGTCTTTATGACAAGTCTCGCTTCAAACTATGCAAGCGACGAGCTCACGTTGCTGAAGACGGCGGTAACGGCCGTAGCCACGTGCCTGACCCCGGCGATGCTTCCCAGCGCAACAAGACAGATGAGCAAGGAGTACTCGACCAGATCCTGACCGCGTTCGCTGCTTTGCAGGCTTTGTAGCGCCATGCAACATCTGAGGAAAATGTCGCTCATCTCAACTTTCTCCACCTGGCTTTTCGTTTGCAATGACGCCGCCAGGGCTGTTCTTCAGGCTTTGGGGAACTTGGCCTGCGTGGAGCAGGATATGGGTTCCAAATCGTTCTCGTTCGACGTTCAGTCCCGCGCGCTGCTCCTGGAATCCAGTGAGTGTTGCACGGTCCGTCTGGTTACGCGAGCGACGAACTGATGTTGCTAAACACGTGGGTCACCGCGGTGGCGATGCCGTTTATGCCGGAAATCAGCGTGAGTGAAATCAGGCTCATCAGCAACGCATACTCTACCAGGTCCTGACCTTGCTCGTCTCTCTTCAGGTCATGGAGTCGTATATACATCCTTGCAAGTATGTTGTTCATCCCTGCACCCCCCTATCGGTGAATGACCTGCCCCGACCGGGGCAAGGCGTGCATTGTGCCTTGCTTTCACGATCTCTCGTGCCTTTCACTGACAAGGGAAGAGAACCCCCAAAACAATGGTCTGGAAGTTTCTCTCTTCCGCGTGGTTCGATATTCGATTCGATCACAAGGATGGTTCGCTCTCCACGGGAGAATGCGAAGACCCTGCACAAGTCCGAGCAGCGCATCCGCCCCAAGAAAAGGCTGAGGCGCTGGGTTGCCTCATGCGCCGGTAATTGCTTCCCGGAGTTTAGGCAAGCGAGCTGCTGATGTTCGAGAACACGGTCGTAACCGCACCGGCGACCTTGTTTACGCCAGTGATGGCGGCCAGAGCGATCAAGCAAACGAGAAGGGCGTACTCGACCAGGTCCTGACCTTCGTCGCGGTTCATCAGGTTCTGAAGCTTCACATACATTGCCAGAAATAGGTTGTTCATTTTATCTCTCCGAGTTTTTTTGATTTTCCCAGCCTCAGCCGGGCACCCTCTCATACTGCACCTGGCGTGCCAATCCATGCCATTTAATTTATTTGCCTGGAATCAACAAGATAAAGATTTGGCCTTTTTATCCGCGCTCCTGCCGCTGTATACACTTGTTTACAGAGGCCTTGCTCGCAGATTCGCTCCGTATACATCTCCGGCTTCCGCCTTCGCTAAAACTTCCCCACGCCTTCTTTCCCCATCGTTTACAGCCCTCAGTGGCGTTAATTTCCCTCCGCTAACCCGTCCGCTCGGACAATTTCCATTCCTGTGCGAAAATCAGAGTTTGCACATGCAGTCCAAATTCCGCCTGCTTGTGGTTCGTTTAAGCGCCATGGGCGACATTCTGCACGCTCTGCCCGCGGTTGCGGCGCTGCGTCAGGCTCATCCCTGCTGGCAAATCGGCTGGGCGGTCGAGCCCCGTTGGCGGCCGCTGCTGGCGGCGGCGAGCGTTGAGGTCAGCTACAGCAGCGCACGGCCTCCCGATGCGGTTTGTTACTCTACGCAGACGCCGCGCGATCCGCGCATGCCGCTGGTCGACTGGCTGCATTTTGCTCCCACCAAAGCCTGGGGCCATCGCCCGCTAGCCGCGCAAACCTTCCGCGAAATTCGCGCCTTGCGTGACGAACTGCGCAACGCCGACTACGACGCCGTACTCGATCTCCAGGGCTCGATCCGCTCGGCCGTCGTCGGCCGGCTCAGCAGTTGTCCGCGCCGCCTCGGTGAACTTACCCCGCGCGAGGGGCCCGCCCGCCTGCTTTTTACCGAGTGGATCGCCACCCGCGGCGCGCATGTCGCCGAGCAGGATGTGGAACTGGCCTCGGCCGTGGCTGGAGACGCTCTGACCCCCGCCGCCTCCTTGCTCCCCATTGACGCCGAAGCCGAACTCTGGTGCGACGGCTGGCTGGCCGCCAACTCGACCTCCGGCCCCGCGCGACCCATCGCGCTGATCCTCCCCGGCGCCGGCTGGGGCGCCAAGCGCTGGCCGCCGGAGCGTTATTTATCCGTTGCGCAACGGCTCCGCGACCGCGGCTTTCTGGTCGTCGTCAACGCCGGTCCCGGCGAAGAACAGCTTGCGGCCGCAATCGCTATCGACGGCGCGGCCGCGCCTTTAACCGCCACACTGCCGCAACTGATCGCCTTCACCCGCCGCGCCGCGCTGGTTGTCGGCGGCGATACAGGGCCGCTGCACTTGGCCGCCGCCCTCGGACGGCCCGTCGTTGGCATTTACGGTCCCACAGACCCCAGCCGCAACGGCCCCTTCGGCACGCGCGCCCGCATTTTGCGCTCGCCCGGCAGCCGCCGCGACCACACGCGCCGCGCCGCTCCCGACCCCGGCCTTTTCACCATCGCACCCGACGACGTGCTCCGCGCCGCCGCCGAACTGCTTGCAGAGGAGAAAATGTAAATATGTCCGACCAGAACACTTCTCCAAAGACCTGCCCCACGCCAAACGCTGGCACTGCGCAAAAAAAAGGCTGCCCCACGCAGTGGTGGTGGCAGACGGTGGCGCGGCGCATTCGCGTGCCGCTGGGTTTTGTTACCGCGGCCGTTTATCTGGTCGCCATCGCTCGTCGCGCCCCGCATCCGCCGGCCATTGCCTGGAGCCTTGCGCTGGTGCTGCCCGGCCTGACGCTACGCGCTATTTCTTCCGGCACCGTCAAAAAAAATCGCGAGCTGGCCGTCACCGGACCCTACGCCTACACGCGCAATCCGCTCTATCTCGGCTCGGCCTCAATCGCCGCCGGCTTCGCGCTGGCGCTGGCCAGTTGGCCCGTCGCCATGCTGATCGCGATCGGTTTCGCCCTCATTTATATTCCGGTGATCGCCTCGGAAGAACGCTTTCTCCGCGGCGCATTTCCCGGCTTCGACGCCTATTGCCGCCAGGTTCCACGCTTCTTTCCCCGGCTCACTCCGGCCAAGGTTCACGACGGCCCCGAGCCCCCGCCCGATGGCGAAGAAAGCGCTCCGGCCCCGGCCGGCGGCTTTTCTTTTGCTCTTTACCTTGCGCACCGCGAGTACAATGCTGCATTAGGAGCTGTACTGCTGTATTTGAGCTTGCTCTTTATGCGGCCGGCGCTGGAAGCCCTCCTGCTCCGGGTACGATGAGCGCTCCCTGAGTACGGAAATTTCAACCATCCCCCGGCAGTAAGAAATAAATAATAAAAAGGAGCCGTGCCCACATTGAAGACACGCGCGAAGATCGTTTTCTTTTCCTGCATTTTTGCCTTGGCCACCGTATCGGTTGCCCAGCAGCCGTTGACGCCGCCTCGGCCCGGCTACAGCTTTCCGCAAAAGCAAACCCTCACCTACGCCGTCGACTGGCGCGTCTTTCCCGCCGGCACGGCCGTCATCCACTTTGAGGCCGCGGGCGATCGCGAGCGCATCGCCGCCTCGGCCGATACCAGCGGCGCCATCAACCTTCTCTTCCACGTCGCCGATCGCTTCCAATCCGACTTCGACCGCCAGCGCGGCTGCACCTACAACTTCAACAAGCAGACCGTTGAAGGTCGCCGCCAAATCAACTCCACCATGCGGCTCGATTATTCCAGCGGCAAATCCATCCTCGATGAAAAAAATCAGGTGACCGGCAAAACCAAGCACCTGGAGGCAGGCGTCGGCGGCTGCCTCACCGATCCGCTCTCCGGCATCTTTTACGCCTCATCGCAGCCAATGGTTCTGGGCCACAGCTTCACCATGCCGATCGTCGATGCCATGCGCACCATCCCCGTCACCATGAAGGTGGAAAGCCGCGAAGAAATTAAAACTCCGCTCGGCAGCTTCAGAACTCTGCGCGTGCAGCCCGTCTCCGATGCCGGCGTCGTCAAGAACCGTGGCAACATCTGGATCTGGTA
>PMHC01000276.1 GCA_003156495.1 Acidobacteriaceae bacterium | reverse complement strand
CCAGCGCCACCGTCGGCACCGGCACGGCCTCGCGCCGCTGCCGCTGCTGGTGGCGCACGCGTCGCACCGCCTCCAGCTCGCCCTTGAGCTGATCGATCCGCCGCTGAATCCGCCGCCGGTCGGTCTCCAGTTTCGTTTCGCCGGGGCCGCGCGTGCCAATGCCGCCGCCCAACTGCGACATCGCCTTGCCTCGGCCGGTCAGCCGCGGCAGCAGGTATTCCAGTTGCGCCAGCTCCACCTGCACCTGCCCCTCGCGCGTGCGGGCATGGCGGGCAAATATGTCGAGTATCAGCTGCGTCCGGTCGAGCACCCGGCAGGGCAGCGCCGCTTCCAGATTGCGCAGTTGCGTCGGCGTCAAGTCGTGATCGAAAAGGATGAGCTCGGCTTCGGTCGATGCGGCGACGCCGGCAATCTCTTCCACCTTGCCCGAGCCAATCAGCGTAGCCGGATCGGGCCGCGGACGACGCTGCACGATCTCAGCCACAACTTCGCCGCCGGCGCTCTCCAGCAGCTCGCGAAACTCGGCCAGCGATTCTTCTGTGTTGAGTTCGTGCAGCCGGTATGGCGCGTCCGCATGACCCGCCGCCGCAGTCGCGGTCAGCGCGTCATCCAAAGACGCGTCAGGCATGGCTTCGCCTTTTGCGCCCGCACGTATCACGCGCGAACGTACGCTGAATTCGACTCCAACCAGAACCGCTCGTTCCGGCGTTATCGTTGCTCCGGGACCGCCGGGATAGCTGGAATCGCGGCAACGGGAACCGCGCCAATACCCGTTGTTGGCGCTACAACCGGCCGATGCTCGCTGTGCATCACGCCTCGGTTGCTTACCACCGTTGAAATCGCGTGCTTGAAGATCAATTGCTCCTGGCTGTTGTTTTCCAGCAGCACCGAGTATTTGTCAAAAGATCTGATCTTCCCGGTCAGCTTAACGCCGCTGACCAAATAAATCGTAATGGGGGATTTGTCTTTCCGAACCGTATTCAGAAAGGTATCCTGTATATTTTGTGCCGGCTTGTTCTCCATGTGCCGATCTCCTACTTTCTTCACGAAGTTTTTTTACATCGGTCTTACACCATACTGCAGGTCCGCAGGGGCGGCTCCGTAACCCTCGGCGCCGGGTACTCCCCGCAATGTGACAACTTTATAGACATTTGCTGCCGATTTCAACTCCCGCGAAAAAGAACCGTAATTCGCCATCAAATTGCCCTGCTTCCGGTGGGACGTGCCCGTTTGCCGGCTGATAGCATCTAGGTGTGAAAAAAGCTGAACTTCCATCTCGTGGTACAGCTCTCTCTGTCCCAATGCTCGATCTCAAGCGCCAGTACCTCCCGCTCCACAGCGAGCTGCTCGCGGCGCTGGACCATGTGCTTGAAACGCAGCAATTCATTCTGGGCCAGCACGTCGCCGACTTCGAGCGCGCCGCCGCCGCGCATCTGGGCGTAGCGCACGCCATCGGCTGCTCCTCGGGCACCGACGCGCTATGGCTGGCGCAGGCCGCGGCCGGCATCGGCGCCGGTCAGACGGTCATCACCACCCCCTTCAGCTTCTTCTCTTCGGTCAGCTCCATCCTGCGCGCCGGCGCCACTCCCGCTCTGGCCGACATCGATCCTGAGACCTTCAACCTTTCGCCCGCCGCCGTTGAAAAACTTTTATCCAGCGAGCGCGGCAAAGCCGTCAAGGCGATTCTGCCCGTGCACCTCTACGGCCAATGCGCCGACTGGACGGCTTTTTCCCGTCTCGCGCGCGAGCGCGATCTTAAGCTCATTGAAGATGCGGCCCAGGCCTGGGGCGCGGAATGGAATGGCGTTAAAGCCGGCGGATTGGGCAACGCCGCCGCATTCAGCTTTTATCCCACCAAAAACCTGAGCGCCGCCGGCGACGCCGGCATGGTCACCACCAACAGCGATCAGCTCGCCGAGCGGGCCCGCATGTTGCGTCAGCATGGAATGCGCCGCCGCTACTACCACGACGAGCTCGGCTGGAACACGCGCATGGACGGCTTTCAGGGCGCGGTCTTGAGCGTCAAGCTCAAATACATTGCCGGTTGGAACGATGCCCGGCGCACTCTGGCCGCGCGCTACCGCGAGCTCTTCGCCAAAGCAGGACTGGCAGAAACCGGGCCGTATCCATCCAAAGGAATCATTCTTCCCGTCGAAGTTCCCGGCGCGCATCACGTCTGGCACCAATTTGTCATCCGCGCCCCGCGCCGCGACGCGCTGCATGAATTTTTGGCCGCGCGCAAAATCGGCTCGGCAATTTACTACCCGGTCCCGCTGCACCTGCAGGCCCCGCTCAAAAGCCTGGGCTACGTCGAAGGCGATTTCCCCGAGGCCGAGCGCGCCGCCCATGAAGTGCTGGCGCTGCCCATCTTCCCCGAGCTGCGAGCCGACGAACAGCAAGCCGTCGTCTCGGCCATCGCCGAGTTTCTGAGCTGACCACGGCTCGTGCTACGCCGTATCGGTAAATAGCATTTGGAACAGTGCTTGAATAAAATTGTTGTTCTGAGCGCCGGCCAACCCGCAGCGGCAAGCTGAAAAACTCATTGGGCATTGCGGAAAGTGTCAGGATGCGACTTTAATTAGGCATTGCAAGAAGTGTCAGGGCACGACTTTAATTAGGCATTGCAAGAAGTGTCAGGGCACGACTTCAGTCGTGCCGAAATGGCCTCATAAAATCGTGGGCTTTAGCCCCTGAGGAGCTTTGTTTCGTTAGCATTTCGCGAACTAATTCAGATTTTCCCTGGTGTCCAAAACAACAATCATTTTGCGCGCGGCTTCCGCTCGCTCTCACGGCGCGTTTCGCGGATCAGTCTTGGCACATCGGCCGGAGTGTAATTCCGGTGGCGCACGCGACGGCCCGCCTGTTGCGAAGCATCCAGCAACGCACGCACGCGCACCGCGCGATAGGCGCGAAAGGCCTCGCGGAACAACTCGCTGACGGTCCGGCTTTCGGCCTGCGCCAATACCGCGACCTGCTCGGCCATCTCGGGCGGCATGGAGATGGTGAATTGATGTGTGGTCCGCTCCATGCCTTTACATTACTGAGTAATGAAAAGTAATGCAAATAAAATCCTGGCCGGCAGCGCATCGCGACCGGCCCCAGCCCCCGCCGAATTTAAGATGAGATAGTGCTGAATTACTTCAACTACTTTACCGAGATCGAAGAACGCTTCCAGCAGCGGCGCGGAACGGCGCTGCTGCTTTCGACCCTCGATTGGGCCCTGATCGAAAGCTGGCGCGAGGCCGGCATTTCCCTTGAAGCCGCTCTGCGCGGCATCGACGCGGCCTTCGACAAACACGATGCGCGCAAAACCCATTCGCGGCGCGGCCCGCAGCGGATCAACGGCCTGGCTTGGTGCTCGCAGGCGGTAATGCAGGCGGCAATGGAAATCAATGAAGCCGCGGCAGGCGCCGCAACCGAAAGCACCGCGCCACAGCAGGAGCAGGGCTTTGAGTCCGAGCGCGTGGCCGCGCATCTTCGCTCGGCCGCCGACGCGCTCGCGACAGCCACCATCGCTCCCGAACCCTGCCGCGCAATCGCCGCGCGGCTGCGCGAGCTGGCCGATGAAACCCTCGCGGCCGGCCAGGGAAAAAATCCCGTCGATCTGGAATCCCTCGAGCGCTCCCTCACCGTTCTTGAAGAAAAACTCTTCGCCGCGCTCACCGCCGCCGCTCCTGAAGATCTGCTGGTAAGCCTCAAAGAGCGCGCCGCACGCGAGCTTGCCCCCTACCGCAGCCGCATGGGCGCCGTGCAACTGCGCCAGGTCGAGCGGCAATTCACCCAAAAACAACTGCTGGCCAACTACAATCTGCCGCGGCTGAGCCTCTTCTACATGAGTCAAGCATGAAAAAAAACACAAAAAAATTCGCGCGGCAAAATGCCGCCCCCACGCATCGCCCCACACCCGCGCATCGCGCCGCTCCCACCCCTTCGCTGCCGCAACTGGTGCAAATCGAAAAACCGATCTACGGCGGAGCTTTCCTGACGCACGCCGAAGGCAAAGCTGTCTTTGTCCCGCTCGCGCTCTCGGGTGAAGAGGCGCGCGTGCGCGTGCTCGAAGCCAAGCGCAACTACGCCACGGCTGAAATCGAAGAGATCGTCACCGCCGCGCCCGAGCGTGTGGTTCCCGCCTGCCGGCACTTCGGCATCTGTGGCGGCTGCCAGTATCAGCACGCCGACTACGCCACGCAGCTCGCCTACAAGCAGACCATTCTGCGCGAAACCCTCGAGCGCGGCCACCTCTCCGCTCCCGATGAAATGACCGTGCTCGCCGCCGAGCCCTGGGGCTATCGCAACCGCATCCGTCTGGCCTTTGACGCCGAGGGCCATCCCGGCTATCGCGGCCGCCGCTCGCACGATGTCGTTCCGCTCGCCGAATGCCCCATCGCCGCGCCGTTACTCGTCCGCGCCGCTCTCGCCTCGGGCGAACTTGCGCACGCCCTGCCGCCGCATTATCGCCCAAGTGAAATTTCTCTCTTCTGCAACGCGGATGAAACCGAGTTGCTCGTCGGCGTAACCGTTGCCGCCGGCAACAAAGCGCTGTGGGAAGAATTCGCCCAATCGTTCGTAGAAAAAATTCCCGAAACCAAAGGCATTGAGTTCGCCTCGGAAAGCGCGCCCGGCGAATTACCGCGCCAACTCACGCACTGGGGCGCTGGCTCGCTCGTCTATCGCGTCGCCCCCTTCGACTATCGCGTCGATCAGGGCGCCTTCTTCCAGGTAAACCGCTGGCTGGTCGAGCAACTGGCCGAGTGCGTTACCGCCGGCCAATCCGGCGCCGTGGCTTGGGATCTTTTCGCCGGCGTCGGCCTTTTTGCCCGTCGGCTGGCCGAGCAATTCGCGCACGTCATCGCGGTCGAATCCGCTCCAGCAGCCGAAGCCGCGCTCCAGCACAATCTGCGCGAAACCAATGCCGAAGCCGTCAGCGCCACTACCGATAAATTTTTGCGTGGCGCGGTGCGCAACGCGCGTCCCGATCTGATCGTCGTCGATCCGCCGCGCACCGGCCTCGGCGCGGAGGTTACAACACTGCTCGCGCACGTCGCCGCGCCGGCGCTCGTCTATGTCTCCTGCGATCCGGCCACCCTCGCCCGCGATCTGCGCACACTGCTCGATGCCGGCTACGCCATTGAGTCAATCTCGCTCGCCGATCTCTTTCCCCAAACCTTCCACCTTGAAACCATCGTAAGATTGCGCGCCAAAGCCTCGAATTCCTGATAGCCTTGAACCGAACTCGGGCCTCCTGGCAGGCGCGATGCACTCCGCTTCCCCACATTCCGCGCAAGGCTTGAGCGGTTTTCCGCTCTTCCATGCCGCATGGCTCTTCGCCGCCGGAATTCTGCTCGCGCACTGGCTCTGGTTGCGGCCGCCGCTGGTGCTGGCCGCGCTCGCGCCCATCGCCGCGCTGTGCATTCTGGCGGCCTTTCGCGCACAGCGCATCGCTTGGCTGCCGCTCTCCATTTTGTGGCTGCTGCTGGGCTCATGGTGCGCGCAAATGGAACCGCATCCTGTTCCCTCGCCCACAATCGCCGATCTTTCCGACGATCTTTTGCGTACCGTCGAAGGCGTCGTCGTCGATACCGGTCCGGTACGCGATGAAACGGTTGCCAACATCGACGAGCCCTCCGCCACCACTCCCTCGCAGCGCGTCGATCTGCGCGTCGCCAGCATTGAAGTTGTCACCGACGCCATCGATACTCCGCGGCCTGCCTCGGGCGGTGTACGGCTGACAGTCCGCTGGCCCTCGGCAAGCGCCCTTTTGCCCCTGCGCTGCGGCCAGCGCATTCGCGCCGTGGCCCGCCTGCTGCCGCCAAGGATTTATCACGATCCCGGCGTCTGGAGCCGCGCCGATTATTTACTCGATCAGGGAATCACTTCGACGGCGACCGTAGCCAGCGACCGCGTTGAGTTGCTCGGCGTCGAGCCCGGCCGCTTCTTTTCCTGCCGCATCGGCCAGTGGCAGCACGCCACAACGGCGCGGCTTCTGGCGCTGCCCGCCGCCATGCATCGGCTTCCCGCCGCGCTGCGCCTCAGCCAAAACGACGCCATCATGCTCGCCGCCATGGTCGCCGGCGACCGCACCTATCTCACGCATTCGCTCCGCGTCGGCTTTGAGCGCACCGGCTCTTTTCACATGCTCGTCGTCTCGGGCTTTCATCTGGCCATCGTCGCCGGCTTTATCTTTTGGATCGCGCACAAGCTGCGTCTGCCGCGCACGCCCGCCACCCTGCTGACCATCGCCGCTTCCTGCGCCTACGCGCTCTTCACCGGCTTCGCCACGCCCGTTCAGCGCTCCCTCTGGATGGTCTCGCTCTATCTGCTCGGCCGCCTGATCTATCGCGAGCGCCGCCCGCTGAATATCGTCGGTTTCGCCTCGCTTTGCCTGCTGGTAGCAAGCCCGCGCAGCCTCTTCGATTCCAGTTTCCAGATGACGCTGCTGGCCGTCGTCGCCATCGCCGGCGTCGCCGCGCCGCTACTCGAAGCAACGATCCACCCTTATCTCACCGCAACGCGCAACCTTCGCCTGCTCGCCGTCGACGCCAAGCTCGCGCCCAAACTTGCCAGCTACCGCTTCGCCTTGCGCTTCCTCGCCGAAAATTTGGAGCCGGCGACAAGCCGCCTGATCGCCTGGCGCTTCTTTCCCTGGTGCCTGCGTTTCGCATTGCGCCTTTATGAACTGGTCGTCATCTCCTGCGTCGTAGAGCTGGCAATGGCCATGCCGATGGCCGTCTACTTCCATCGCATTACGCTCTTCGCTCTGCCGGTCAATCTGCTGATTCTGCCTCTGCTCTCGGTGCTCATGCCGGCCGCGCTCATCATGCTGATCCTGCTCGTCGCCTATCCTCCGGCAGCCGCGATTCCCGCCATCGCCGTCGCCGTCGTTCTTCATTTCGGCGTCTGGCTGGTGCATTTCTTCGGCTCCATGGCCATGGGCGACTTCCGCATTCCCACGCCGTTGCTCAGCCAATCGCTGATCTTTTGCGCGCTGCTCGGCGCGGCGATTTTCTTCGCCTGGCAAGCTGTAGCAACCACCCGCCATTGGCCGCGCTACGCCGCCTCGGTCGCCCTGCTGCTCGCGGCTCTCGTCGCCGTCGCCCCTCGCCCCATCGACCGGCCGCACAACGCCCTGCTGCTTGAAGCAATCGACGTCGGCCAGGGCGACTCGCTGCTCGTCATCTCACCCGACGGCAAAACCCTGCTCGTCGATGGCGGCGGCTTCGGCGGCGGACCGCGCCAAACCGCCTCGGAATTCGACATCGGCGAGGAGGTTGTCTCGCCTGCTCTCTGGGCGCGCGGCATTCGCCATCTCGACGCCGTCGCCCTCAGTCACGCGCACTCCGACCACATGGGCGGACTGCCCGCCGTACTCCGCAACTTCAATCCCGGCGAGCTCTGGGTCGGCAACAATCCGCCTGTCGCCGCTTACAACGCATTATTAAGCGAGGCCGCGCAACTGCACGTCCGTCTGCGCCCGCTGCGCGCCGGCCAGAGCTTCGCCTTCGGCGGCGCGCAGGTCAACGTGCTCGCCCCATTCAGCGGCTATCAGCCCGAAGCGGAGCCCACAAATAACGATTCGCTGGTGCTGCGCCTGGCCTACGGCGCAACCTCGATGCTGCTTGAAGGCGACGCCGAAGCGCCCGTCGAGCAAGCGATGCTCGCCGAGCCCGATCTCCAAAGCTCGCTGCTCAAGGTCGGCCATCACGGCAGC
>PMHC01000107.1:5500-5753 GCA_003156495.1 Acidobacteriaceae bacterium | reverse complement strand
GCTGTCAGCTATCAGCTTTCAGTCTTCAGCTTGTAGGCTGCTACCGATGCCTTTAGACGGTGAACAGGAGGCCGCGTTGGCGGGGGGCGGGCGGTGAGAGACTGCGGCGCTAAATCGTGGGTTCTGCTTGATGAATTCAATTTGGAGTGGGCGGTTTGGTTTGCGGGGGCGTTAGGGGAAGGATAAGACGATTTTTCAGGAGTAATATTTTTTTGGCTGAAGCTTTTAAGATTTCCCAGGTCTCAGAATCGAG
>PMHC01000107.1:0-5488 GCA_003156495.1 Acidobacteriaceae bacterium | reverse complement strand
CCTACAAGAGATTTGCTCTAAAAACAGAAGGCGCCCCCGCGTCGGGGGCGCCTCATTGATAGGTCAAGCGGAATTGTTTATTGGGCGAAGAGCGCCAGATCGATTCCGTCAGCCATTGCTTTATAGCCAGCATCGCTCGGGTGCAGGTGATCGCCCGAATCGTAGGCCGGATTGTAGCGCTTCGGATTCTTCGGCTCGCGCGTGATTTTGTCGAAGTCGGCCACGCCGTCGAAAACGCCGCTGGTGCGAATCCATTCGTTAATCGCTTCGCGCATCTGCTCGCCTTTTTCCGAGTAGTAGCCGGAGCCGTTGTACGGCGTCAGCGTGGCGCCGATGGCTTTGAGACCGTGCTCGTGCGCGACGTCGGCAATCTGCTTCAGTCCTAATTCCAATTGCCGTGCAGTCACGTCATCCCACGGCGCCTGGGGCCTGGCCGTGTGGCCAATATCATTAATACTCTCGAGCACGATTACGTAACGCGCGCCGTTCTGCGCCAGGATGTCGCGGCTATAGCGCGAAAGCGCGCTCGGTCCGTAGCCCTCGTTGAGCACGCGGTTGCCGCCGATGCCCTNNCGTGCAGGATGCGGTTGCCGCCGATGCCCTCGTTCAGCACGGAAACATTTTTCAGCTTCGCGTCTTGGTTGAAGCGCTCGGCCAAAAAGTCAGGCCAGCGATGATTGGCGTTATGCGTCGAAGCCGCGCCGTCGGTAATCGAGTCGCCAAAGGCCACCACGGCCCGCGCCCCGGCTGTCGCCGGCACATCGATGCCGTCGAGAAAGTACCACGAAGAAAACTTTGTCGCCGTGGGCAATTCCTGCGCCGTGGCCGAGTCGCCCGGCGCAAAAAAGTTGTCCTGATCAGCATAGGCGTGGAAAGTTTCGGCGCGCATCGTCTGCGGCGGCAGATAAAAGCTGATCGCCAGATTGGCCAGCGGTTCGACCGCCAGTTCGACCGGGTCGGAATAGATCGCCGCGCCTGGCGGAATGCAGATCGAACTCTCGCTACCGAAGGTAATGGCGCGATCGCTGCCGGGCTTGATGGCCGAGCCGCCGGCGCTGAGCGCCACATGCGCATCGATGATCGTCAACGGATCGTTGCTGAACTCATTGGTGAAACGAATGCGAATCCGCGCCCCTCCGACGGAGAGATGGACAATTTCGCGCAAAGTCGTTCCGCTGAGAAGCCGGACGTTGAAGCCGCCGTCGGCCAGTACCGGCGCGGTAGCCCAAGTGCCCACCCACTGCTGCCGGCCAGCGGATTGAGCATGAAGCGTGACGCCGGCAAAAATCGCAAGCGCGGCAAAAGCAACAAGGCAAGAACGGAATTTCAGCATCTGCGAATTCTCCTCCGTTAACGACGCCGGGACTTTCCAGCGCCTGGCACTGATTGTAGTCCGCACAGAAATGGATTCGCGTCGCCACTTTGCTTGCTACGGACCGGACGCCGCGTGTCTGTAGCGTCCGGTCCGTAGCGTTATTTATTGCAGAACAATTCCGGTTTCGAGCGGCGTGTTCTCGCTCGAGTCGCCGATGCGCACGACGAACTTTCCGGGATCGATCGCCCACTTGTGCGCGGCTTCATCCCAATAGCTGAAGGCCCGCGCGTCGAGTTTGAGTGTGACGTGCTTGGTCTCGCCCGGGGCCAGACGAACTTTCTCGAAGCCTTTCAGCTCCCGCTCCGGCCGGTCGGCCTTGGCCGAAGGATCGGAGAGGTAGAGCTGCGCTACTTCAGCTCCAGCCACGCCGCCGGTGTTGGTCACGTCGAAGCCGACCTCAATTGTGGAGCCTGCCGCGGCCGTAGCCGGCGCTTGCAGATTGGCGAAGCGGAAGCTGGTGTAACTGAGTCCGAAGCCGAAGGGAAAGAGCGGCTGCTTGCCCACGGTCGTCCAATAGCGATAGCCGACCAGCAGCTTGTCGCCGTAGTGAATCTGCTCGATCGTGTAGTCCTTGGGTTTGCCGCCCTCGTCGAGAACATGCAGCGTGGCGTCTTCCTTCGGATCGGCGTAGTACCACTTTGCCGAAGGATTTTCTTCCCAACTGCGGTCAAAGCTGACCGGCAGCTTGCCCTCCGGGTTGCGCTGGCCGAAGAGAATTTCGGCCACGGCCGTGCCGCCCTCCTGTCCGGGATAGTAGAGATGCGCGAGCGCGGGAGTTTTGGCCAGCCAGCGACTGGTGTCCATACCGCCGCCGCCGGTGAGCAAAACCACGGTGCGCGGATTGGCCGCAGTGACGGCCTCGATCAGCGCGTCCTGGCCCATGGGCAGCGTGAAGGTGCGGTCCTGGCCCTCGCCTTCGGTCGAAGGATCGAAGCCGGCGGCAACCACTACAACATCGGCCAGCTTGGCAAACTCGACGGTCTCGGTCGAAACCAACTCCGGCTCGTAGGCCACGCCAAAGGAAAAGTGATGGTTCACCGATGGCAGGTAGTCGGCGCGCAGGTTAACGACCTGGCCGGCGGTCAAATCGAGAGAGAGCGACTTTGGCGCCTGGCCTTCGGTGTGAATCTGGCTGAGGAGCTCCTTGCCGTCAACAAAAACTTTGTAAGCATCTTCGCCGCAGGCCGCGGCTGCCAGCAGATATTTGCCCGCGGCCTTGGCTTTAAAGGTTGCCGTGTAGCGGATGCTGCCTTTATCCAACGACGGCCACTCCCAAACCCCAGGCCTCCAGTCGGCTACACGGCCGCGCTTGCTGGTCTGCGGCGTGCCGCTAAAATCACGGCTGGCGAAGGTTTCCACCTTCACGTCCTCCTGCCAGCGCGTGTTTTCGAACAGATCGGCCACCTCGGGCAAACCGCGGCTGTAAAGCACGTGCGCCTCCGGTCCCAGCAGATTGGCGATGCCGGTCAACATGCTGACCGACTCGAAGGCCTGCGCCTGCGAGGAGCCGCCGCCGCCGGTCACAGCCGGGTAAGCGCCGGGTCCGATGACGGCGATCGTCTTTACCTTTGCCGGATCGAGCGGCAGCAGGTTGCCCTCGTTTTTGAGCAGCGTAATGCTCTCCAGCGCTTCTTCGAGCGCCAGCTTGCGGCCGGCTACCGAATAGATTGAAGCGGCGGGATCGAACTGCGGCCGGCTGGTGAATCCGTAGCGCAACTCGGTGCGCAGAAGGCGTAGAACGTGATCGTCGATTGTCGCTTCTTTCACCACGCCGCTTTTGACGGCCGGAAGCAGATTTTTCGCGTTCATGTAGGCCGCCGAGGGCATCTCCAGATCAAGACCGTTGTTGGCCGCGGCCGCGCCGTCGTAGGTGGCCACCCAGTCCGACATCAGAAGCCCCTGAAAGCCCCACTCGCTCTTGAGCAGCTTCAGGTTAAGAAACTCGTTTTGCGTGGCGTGCGCGCCGTTAACCTCGTTGTAGGAGTTCATCACCGCGTCCACGTGGGCTTTAGTGACGGCGGCCTCGAAGGCGGGCAGATAGATTTCGCGCATCGTGCGCTCGTCGGCAATGGAATTGGCGTTGTGACGGTCGAATTCCTGGTCGTTCAGCGCGTAGTGCTTTACCGTGGCGACGACGCCTTGCGACTGCACGCCCTCGATAAACGGCACCACCAGCGCCGAATTCAAGAACGGATCCTCGGAAAGGTATTCGAAGTTTCGTCCGCTGATCGGCGAGCGGGCAATGTTGACGCCGGGGCCAAGCAGAAAATTCACGCCGCGGGCGCGCGCGTCGTGGCCCAGGCCCTCGCCCAGTTGCCGCGCCAGCGCCGTATCCCAGGTGGCGGCCAGTGAAACGCCGGAGGCGTAAGCCGTTGTCGGGCCCCAGGTGCGTACGCCCACAGAGGCGTCGGACATTTTAAAGCGGGGAAGATCGATCACAGGCATCGGACGGGTAAACATGCCGTCGACGCCGCCCATCAGCTCAATTTTCTGCTCAAGCGTGAGCTTGGCCAGCAGCGCGTGGGCCTGGGCTTCGATGGCTGGCGAGTCCGCCGCCGGCGCTTGCGCAGTGGCAGCGGAACAACCGAGCCCTATCCAGATGGTCAGAAGTGCAAGAGGGGCTAACAATCGCTTCATGAAATGATTCACCTCGCGCTCAAGTTAGCGCATACGGCCACTTGATGTATAGGGTTCATTCGTACTGTTTGAGAGTGATTCTGGCGGTTTGCGCGCCGGGCGAGCAGTTGCTTTGGTTTTCTATTGCTGGTCTCAAAAATCAGTTGCGAGTCCAAGCGATGTGGGCTATTTTGCGGACTTTTGTTCATTTATAATCCTTATAAATTCAAATAAATAAATGTACTTATCAACCATTAATAAGCGACATAATTATTTTAATAAGAACATAATAGCTCTTCTTCTTCCTTACGCGGCAGTTTTTTCGAGTTCTCAACGGTTTCTCTCGGTAAATCAATACTTTATATTTGTGATTCGTGTCACAGGTAGGGGTGAATGGAGTCACTGCCCAACCCTGTACAAAAAGCGCAAACTCAAAAACCATTAAGGGGCGGTCGGGCCTGCTTGCAGTGGGCGCCGGCCTTGTAATCTTCGCTGCCGTTGATTCGGGTCCCGGCACTTTTTAAGGCCGCTGGAGCAGGACGGCGCGTAAGGGTTAGGGCAAACAGACGGGCGCCAATGAGTTTTGCCGATGTTTGTCCAGTGCTAGCCGTGCCGCGGATGAAAACGCGGATTCCCACAGGCTCGCGCTGAGGTGGTCCTTAGCTGCCGGCAATTGAACGGCGGCATCGTGGACGACCGCAATAATGTTTTGCTTGAAATCGGTTGCAATGCTTGGCAGAAGGCAAGCATGATGGCAGAGCTTACCGTTCAACCCGGATTGCGATTGGAGCGCCTGGAGGCAGTGGCGGCGCACCCGATTGCCGAATTGCTTCAGTGTCCCCAAGAGGCTGGGGAAGTGCTGAATAGCGCCTCGTGCTGTCTCGATTTCGAGGCCGGCCAAGCCGCCTTCAGCCAGCACAGCGTTTGCCAGGGGCTATACGTGGTGGTTTCGGGCGACTTTGCGCGCAAAGCCGAGCGATTCCAGAGGCGCCTGGCGCTGGGGGCTGCGCGGCAGGGCGATCTGGTCGAACTGGCCGCGGCGCTGGGCGATGGCCATCACACCTACACACTGAGCGCCGTTACCTCCGGCTCATTGCTTTTGCTGCCCTTGGAGGCGCTGCAGCGCGCCTTCGCGGTTTACCCACCGCTGCGCATGCGCCTGCTTGAGGAGCTGGCTCGCGAGGTTTCTCGCGCCTACATCAGTTGCTGCCTGAGCCGCGCCGTTTCTGCTCGTCATCACGACAACGGCAACGGCCGGGCGTAGAAGTAGCGCGCGGGCGAAAAGACGTTCTGACACAAAGGACTATGCGCTATACTTCAGTTAGCGCATAGCCCTAGCGCTACAGGTATGGCCTCAATCCATTCCCATCACCCTCCGGAAGATTGTTTAAATTGCGAGCATCGTCATTTGCGAATGTTTTGCAATTTAACACCTGAGGCATTGTCGGATTACGACCAGATTGGAATCATGATGAGCCACGCCCGCGGCGCCAAGCT
>PMHC01000265.1 GCA_003156495.1 Acidobacteriaceae bacterium | reverse complement strand
CTCGACGGCCAGCGCGAGGAGCATGACTTCGCCGTCTGCCGCGAGGGCGGTTACGACATCGCCGTCGAAGGCATCAAAGAAGCCATCAAGCGTGGCTTCCGCGTCACGCCCAACTCCACCTTCTTCGACGGCACCGANNCCGGCTACAGCTACGACAAGGCTCCCGACCAGAATCGTTTCCTCGGCCGTGCCCGCGTCCACAAGCTCTTTCGCGCCATTCTGTCGAACCGCAAGCGCTCCTGGAAGTTCAATATGTCGCCGCTCTTTCTCGAGTTCCTCATGAGCGATCGCGACTTCGACTGCGTTCCCTGGGGCATGCCGGCTTACAGCATTTTCGGCTGGCAGCGGCCCTGCTATCTTCTACAGGACGGTTACGCGGAAAGCTACAAGGAACTACTGGAAACCACCGACTGGGAGAACTACGGCGTTCCTTCGGGCAATCCCAAATGCGCCAACTGCATGGTCTCCTGCGGCTATGAAACGCCATCGGTCATCGCCGGCTTCGGCAGTCTGAAAGGCTTCTGGGGCATGGTCAAGGGCAACTTCAGCCTTTACAAAGACAAGCACGCCCTCCGGTTGCTCGACGAATTTGCCGCCAACTCCGCCGCGCCGCTTGTCCAACTCAACCAGCCCGCCGCTGAAAAAGAACTTGAGAAGACCCGCGCATGATTTTTACAAGCCAGCCAGTTTCTAACACCGCTAGCTCCGTGACCGCTTAAATTTGTACCATCGAGGGTGCCCCAGGTCTCGATTTTGAGACCTGGGAAAGCACGAACTCAATGAAACTTCTACATCCGGTCAGAGACCAGCTCCACTAACACCGCGAAGAGGAATCTATGACTACCGAAGCCCCAAAGTACACCCGCGAGCAGGTTGAATCGCTCGAGCTGGCGCCCGCCGCCGAGCATGAAAAACTCGAAGGCTGGAGTCCCTCGCTCGCCACCGAAGAGGCGCTCAAAGACGCCATCGAGAAGGCCTTTGATTATCGCGGCGACGTCACCTTCGCCCTCAAATCCGGCCAACGCATCGTAGCGTACATTTTCAATCGCCGCCTCGGCGCTACGCTCGCCGACTCCTGGATTCAGTATTACGTCGCCGACGATCCGGCCAAGCACAAACTCGCCTACTCCGAAATCGCCGCGCTGGAGTTCACCGGCAAAGATCGCGCCGCCGGCAAGCATTGGGAAGACTGGGTCAAGACCTACAACGAAAAGAAGGCCGCCGGCGAAAAGGGAATAGCTCTTGAGCCCGACGAGCTGGATTGAGTTTTCGCTTAAAGCTGAAGCGAGCAATTGGATGCTGAATAGATAAATCGTCGATTTGTTGTCTTGAGGGGGGGCTCGTGTGGCTTTACCCCAGCAGCTCCGCCTTCCGACCTTGCTTCACCAGCATCCCCACCGCTTTTTTATCGAAGGAGACAAAGGTCTCGCCGCCCATCCAGGCACCCTCGTAGGCAATCACGCCATCGGCGAAGTCCGCGCCACTCCGCAGCATCGCCACTCCGGCTTCTACGGCTCCGGCGTCGAGCACGATATTGTTGGTCTCCCGCAATTGCAGGATCGTTTTCTCTATCAGCAAGCGGGAAACGCTATACCGGCTATGCAGCACCCAAATCATCTCGCACAGAGCCTGATTGGTGACCACTACAATCTCAGCCCGTTGCATGGTCTCGCGCGCAAGCCTGAATTGCACTGGATCGTCGCCCACGAAATAACGCAAAAGAATGTTTGTGTCCGCGACGATCTTCATCGCTTCAAACCGGCCATGCCTGCTTTGGCTCCGGTATCGGCGATGGCCTCGTCGATCTCTTCAAGCGTTAGATGAATGCCGTTGGTTTTTCCCTTGAGGCATCCCGCAAGGTCTTCGATCCTGCTTTTTTTTCGCACCGCTCTGCCCATGACTTCGCCTCCAGGCATCAGTTTCAGCTCAATCTTTTCTCCTGGCTTGACTCCCAAATGCCGCAGGATTTCCTTCCGAAACGTTACCTGTCCCCGTGCTGTAACCGTCAATGTCGCCATGGATCTTGCCTCTATCTAATTGTAATGCAGATTTGCATTATTCGGTAACGCCGCGTCTGCCGTGACGCATATAAATATGAAAATAAGTCTCGTATTGACTCATTTCGCTTTATCCCATGTAAAACCATTAGAATAGGCTAAAGCATTCGTATGAAAATCTTTCTTACAGGCGCTACCGGATTCATTGGCTACCACGTCGCCAAGGCGCTGGCCGCCGAGGGTGCCGATCTGCGCCTTCTTGTCCGCAAATCCAGCAATCTTTCCAACCTCGAAGGCATTGCCGGCGAAACCGTCGTCGGCGATTTAGCCAAACCGGAAGAGCTTAAAGGCTCGCTCGACGCATGTGACGCCGTGGTTCACGTCGCCGCCGATTACCGGCTCTGGATTCCCGATCCCGCCGCCATGTACCACGTCAACGTCGACGGCACACGCGATCTGTTGCGCTTGGCCCGCGAGGCCGGCGTTCCGCGCTTCGTCTACACCTCCTCGGTCGCCACCATGCACTTCCGCACCGACGGCATCGTCGTCAACGAAGACACTCCGGTTTCGATCAAAAACATGGTCGGCCACTACAAGCGCTCCAAGTTTCTTGCCGAGCAGCAGGCCATCGCCGCCGCCCAAGACGGCCAACAGGTGATGATCCTCAACCCCACCAGCCCGATCGGCGCTTATGACCGCAAGCCCACGCCTACCGGCCAGATCATCCTCGATTTTTTACTCGGAAGATTTCCCGCCTACATGGACACAGGCCTCAACCTCGTCGATGTCACCGAGGTTGCCCGCGCTCACGTTCTCGCGCTCACTAAAGGCACGCCCGGCCATCGCTACATTCTTGGCGGAGAAAACCTCACCCTCAAGCAGATCCTCGATAAAATGGCCGCCATCACCGGCCTGCCTTCGCCCACCGTGCGAATTCCCTTCGTTGTGGCCGCCGCCTACGCCTTCTTCGAGGAGTGGATTACCGGCCGCATCCGCGGCAAGGAGCCCCGCGCCACGCTCGAAGAGGTGCGCATGGGCCGCAAGAAAATGTATGCCTCCAGCGCCCACGCCGAGCAGGATCTAGGCTTCCGCATCCTGCCCGTCTATCCGGCCATGCGCGCCGCAATCGAGTGGTTTCAAACGAACGGCTATGCTGCCGCGCCGACGAACGCATGAACCGCACCGCCATCGTTGCCGCTTTTCCCGGCGAAATTACGCCGCTGGTTAAAAGCACCTCCGGTCCTCTGCGTCACGAGCGCCACGACGGCATTTATCTCTGGCGTCGGCGCTCAGCGGGCCGCGAGTGGGCTGCCGCCTGCGCCGGGGCAGGGCAGCAGACCGCCACGCGCGCTCTTGCCGCCATAGAAAAAGACGGCCCGGTCTCGCGGATCGTCTCCATCGGCTGGGCCGGAGCGCTCACGCCCGATTTCCTTCCCGGCCGCGCCTACGTCGTCTCAGAAATCATCGACTCCCAAACCGGCGAGCGTTTCTCCGCGAATTCAGTTGAACCAGAAGAATCAAAGCTCGGTTCTCCAGAGTGCGAAAAAAAAACATCGGGGACAAGTCTTGTGTCAGGGCACGACTTTACTGCTTGCGGAAAAACTCATCATGCATTGCAAGAAGTGTCAGGGCACGACTTGAGTCGTGCCGTAGAGCACTCTGAAGATCATGGGGCTTTAGCCCCTGAAGCGATTCGCCTCGTCACCACGCCCCGCGTCGCCAACGCCGATGAAAAACGCCGCCTCGTCTCCGCTTATTCCGCCTCGCTCGTCGATATGGAAGCCGCCGCCATCGCCCGTCTCGCCCAAATGCGCGGAATCCCTTTCTACTGCATCAAAGGCGTCAGCGACGGTTTTGCCGATCATCTGCCGGATTTCAACCGCTTTCTCTCCCCCTCCGGTCAGCTTCTTCTTGCGCGGTTAACTCTTTTTGCCACTTTTCGTCCCTGGCGCTGGCCCTCACTCATACGGATGGGCGAAAATAGTCATAAGGCTTCTCTCAGCATCGCGGAGTCGCTACGTAGCCTCCTCGAAAATTGAAGCCGTAACTCACAATGGCTACCCAGATCTCCAATCTAAAATTCCATCTCGACTCTCAAATTCCCTCCACCATGCGCGCCGCCGTCTATCGCGGCATTGACGATGTTCGTCTTGAGACCGTGCCGGTCCCGCGCATCGGTCCCGGCGAACTGCTTATCAAGATCGCCACCTGCGGTCTCTGCGGCACTGATCTGAAAAAAATCCACATGGGCTCGCACTCGGCTCCGCGCATCTTCGGCCACGAAATGGCCGGACTCGTCGCCCAGGTTGGCGAAGGCGTCAAAGGCTTTTCCATCGGCGACCGCGTCGTTGCCTTCCATCACGTGCCCTGTGGCACATGCCACTACTGCCGCAAACACACCTTCGCTCAGTGCGAGACCTACAAGCGCACCGGCTCCACGGCCGGCTTCGAGCCCTCCGGCGGCGGCTTTGCCGAATACATTCGCGTCATGGATTGGATCGTCGCCAACCGCGGCGGCGTCATTCACATCCCCGACGGCGTGCCCTTTGAGCAGGCGGCTTTTTCCGAACCGCTCAACACCGTTCTCAAGGGCGAAAAAATGCTCGACCTCGCTCCTGACGACACGGTTCTGGTCATCGGCCAAGGCCCCATCGGCCTGATGCATGCCGCTTTGGCTCAGCGCACCGGCGCGCGCGTCTTCACCTCCGACCTTTTCGCAGGGCGTCATGCCATCGCCGCCCGCTTCGGCCTCAAACATCCCATCGACGGCGGCAAAGAAGATGTCGTCGCGCGCATGCGTGCCGAAACCGAGGGGCGCGGCGCGGACGCCGTTGTGTTGGCCGTCGCCGGCAGCTCGCTGATTCGCACCGCCATGGACGCCACCCGTCCCGGTGGCAAGGTCATGCTTTTTGCTCAAACCCAGCGCGGCGAAGTCACCATCGATCCGGCTGCGGTTTGTATGGACGAGAAGGCCCTCATCGGTTCATACTCGTCTTCAATCACAATTGTGGATGATGTTATGGAGCTTGTTTTTAACGGTTACCATAACGGCTTTGACCTGACCCAGTTGATCTCCCACCACTTCCCGCTGGAAGAGGCGGCCAAGGCCATCGCTATTGCTTCGCACCCCCAGGCCGGCTCCATGAAGATCATGTTGGAGTCCGTCCCTGGCGCAGGCGCGGAGTAGGAGAAATCGATGGCAAAGATCGTGAAAGATGCAATCCTCCGCGGCCGCAAAACCGTTGAAGACGTGGTCGAGGGCGGCCTGAATACAGTCGAAAACGTTGTCCAGGCAGGTCTGGATACAGTCGAAACGGTAGTCGTTGAAGGCCGCAAACGGGTTGGAACCGCCGTCAGTCAGGGCCGCAAAACCGTCGAGAACGTTCTGCTCAGTCGCCGCACCACCATGCAGGCCGCCGTCCTTCATGGCCGCGAAGATGTGCGCATCGAAGAGGTGCCCATTCCCAAGGCCGCGGCCGGCGAAATTATTGTTCGCGTTGGCGCGGCGCTCACCTGCGGCACCGATCTCAAAGTCTACCGTCGCGGCTATCACGCGCGCATGATCGTCCCTCCGGCGCTCTTCGGTCACGAACTGGCCGGTACTGTCGTTGAGGCTGGCGAAGGCGTTGAAAACTTCGCTCCCGGCGATCGCGTCGTCGCTCTCAACTCCGCGCCCTGCGGCAAGTGCTACTACTGCTTGCGCGGACAGGAAAATCTCTGCGACGATCTGCTCTTCAACAACGGCGCTTATGCCGAATTCATTCGCATCCCCGCGCGCATCGTCGCCAAAAACACGCTTCGCGTGCCCGAGGGGGTCGCTCTCGAACATGCCGCGCTCACCGAGCCTCTGGCCTGCGCCGTTCACGGCTTTGAAGATTGCCGGCCCGTCAAGGGTGACATTGTCGCCGTCATCGGCGGCGGCCCACTCGGCCTGATGATTCTTCACGTCGCCGCGTTGGCTGGCTATGAAACCATCGCGCTCGTTCGTCGCCCCGGCCAGGTTGAGGCGGCGCGGCAACTGGGCGCAACGCACATCGTCGAAAGCACCTCGATTCGCACGGCCATCGAAGAAACCCGCGCTCTTACTCCCAACGCTCGCGGCGTCGATATCGCCATCGAGGCCGTCGGCCTGCCCGACGCCTGGCAGGAAGCTCTCGAGTTGGTTCGCAAGGGCGGTACGGTAAACTTCTTCGGTGGCTGCGCGGCCAACACTCGCGTCTCTCTCGACACCAATCGCATTCACTACAACAACATCACTCTGCGCGCCACCTTCCACCACACTCCGGCCATCTGCCGCAAGGCTCTCGATCTGATTGCCAGCGGCCGCTTTCAGGCCGGCGCATTCATCACCGGTCGCGCCAATCTCTACGAACTGAATCACGTTTTTGAGAAGTTGATGAACCGCTCAACGGAGATCAAAACCGCCATTGTGCCGTAGCGGCTGCAACTTGCAACGCCTATAATCAAGATGGCTGGTTGCGTCCCGTGGCTCGCGAAGTGCCCTGTGCGCGGCCGGATAGTTTTCACCGGGGCCTTTCCCTTGAAAGATGCCATTGTCATCCGCGGCGCGCGGACACACAATCTGAAGAACATCTCTTGCGAGATTCCCCACGGCAAGCTGACAGTGGTCAGCGGCGTCTCTGGCTCTGGCAAAAGTTCGCTGGCCTTTGACACCATCTATGCCGAGGGCCAGCGCCGCTA
>PMHC01000137.1:1240-17484 GCA_003156495.1 Acidobacteriaceae bacterium | reverse complement strand
CAACATGTGCCGCCGCTATGGCTGGAAAAGTATTTCACCCAAGCCAAAGATGAGTACCAGCTCTGCGATGAGCTGCGGCAAGCGGTCGAATTCACGAAGGTCAATCTCGCGGAGTCCGCCGAGACGCAGCCTTACCGCGATTTCGACGTAGTTTTCTGCCGCAACCTTCTCATCTATTTCGACGATGTTTCGCGTAAAACCGCATCCGAAACCTTTTACGATGCACTGAATCCCGGCGGCTATATCTGCCTGGGCCACTCGGAGTCCATGAGCCGTTTTTCCTCGCTCTTCAAGGTATGCAAATTCCCTGAGGCGATTGTCTATCAAAAAAATCTGGAGGCNNTGATTGTCGATGATGCAGCCACGGTGCGCATGTATCACAGCAGCATCCTGGAATCTGCCGGTTATCGAGTCGAGACGGCATTGAATGGGATCGAAGCCCTCGAAAAGGCTTTACTGCGTCCCTTCGAGTTATATCTGGTGGACATCAATATGCCCCTATTAGACGGTCACAGTTTTCTGCGCGAGCTGCGCCAGCAGAAAATTCATCAGGCGCCGGCCATCATGGTATCGACCGAAGCCGATGCTCATGACCGGACCGAGGCTTACAGGGCGGGGGCAAACAGCTATCTCGTCAAACCCGTGACGCCCACGCAGCTTCTAATGCAGGTTCGCCTGCTGCTGGGAGAAAAGCGCTCATGACTCCGTTGTTGGAACAATTTCTTTCTGAAGCCCACGAACTTCTCGATGGTACCGACAAAAAGTTGATGCAGCTTGAGAAGGCGCCGGAGGACGAAACCCTCATCAATGAGCTGTTCCGGCTGGTGCATACATTAAAGGGTAACAGCGGCCTGTTCACCTTCCCCGAGATGACGCGCGTGCTTCATGCCAGCGAAGACCTGCTGGGAATGGTGCGCGGCGGGCAGATGGCGTATTCGCGCAAGCTGACGGACCAGTTGCTGGAGGCGATGGATTTTGTCGGCCTGCTGTGCGACGAGATCGAATCGACAGAACACATCGATGCTTCACGAGCAGCCGATTCGGCCCGTCTGGCTGAGGCGTTGCGGATGCTGCTTCCGGGATCAAAGGCGGCGGATGCTCCCGGCGCGGGCACGGCGATTTCAACCGATGTCAACAAAGTGCATCCGGCGCCAGCGGCAACACCAACCCCAGACTTGCCTCCATTGTTCGAGATTCCGGAAGCAGCGCGTGCGGAGGCTTTTCGGCAATGTGGAAATGGAGAATCTCTATACTGGATCGATTACACTCCGACGCCGCAGTGCTTCTTTCAGGGGGACGACCCCTTCTACACTGCGCGCCGGACTCCCGGTCTGCAATGGGGCCGGATCGTTCCGCCCGAAGCTCTGCCACCACTCGCGGAGTTGGATACCTATCGCTGCGTGCTGCGTTTTCAACTGCTGAGCGCGGCCTCGCGTGAGGAGATTGCCGAGTATTATCGCTACTTGCCCGATCAAGTGCGCACGATAGCCATCCAGCCACAGTGGCTGGTCACTCCGCAAGGCGGCTTGAACGAAGACCCGACCGGCGCGGTGAAGGCAAGCGCACGATCCGCTGATGCGTTGCCGCAACTTGCCGAAGAAGATGCCGCCGAGCTCAGTGCTATCGTTGCGGCCCAGCGGCAGATTCTTATGCTCGACGATCATTCCGCCTGGCGCGCCGGGCAGCTAAAGTCGGTTGCGGGCGTGCTGATCAATGCGAGCAAAGTCGTCGGCGACTCCACCGCGCAAAAGCAGATTGAATCGGCTCTCGCGCAGGCTTTAACCCAAAGCCAAGGTGCCCCGCTGTTGACATGGCTTGATGCGTACGAGAAAAAGTTGTCATCGAAAACCGCTGGTCAGCCGGACGTGAGTTCTTGTTGCAACGAGTGCGAACCGGAGAGAAAACCGGATGCCCGCCGATCCGCATCCGCGCCGGAAGAGAGTTCCGCCAAGGCCGCGGGGGACGATGGCCCTAAGTTCGGCCGTCGTGCCGAAGACGCGTTTAATGCACCCAAAAGCCTCAAAGTCGATCAGGCTAAGATCGACCGGTTGATGAATCTGATCGGCGAGATGATCGTCTCGAAGAATGCTCTGCCCTATCTTGCCCAGCGAGCAGAAGTTCAGTTCGGCGTGCGGGAACTTTCGCGCGAGATCAAGGCGCAGTATGCAATCATCAACCGCATTACCGACGAGATGCAGGACGCCATTATGCAGGTGCGCATGATGAGCGTTTCTTTTGTCTTTCAGCGCTTTCCTCGCCTGGTGCGCGACATCTCCCACAAACTGGGCAAAGAAGTGCAACTGGTGCTTGAAGGGGAGGAGACGCAAGCCGACAAGAACATCGTCGAGGCTTTGGCCGATCCGCTCATGCACATTGTTCGCAATAGTCTCGATCACGGTCTGGAAATCCCGGAGGTGCGGCGTGCGCAGGGAAAGTCTGCCACGGGCGTGATTACCATGCGCGCCGCGCAAGAAGCCGATCGGGTGTTGATTGAGATTATCGACGACGGCAAGGGCGTTGACCCGGCGGCCGTCAAACGCAAGGCCTATGAAAAGGGCCTGATCGATGAAGCCAAACTGGAGCAGATCAGCGACCGGGAAGCCGTCAATCTGATCTTTGCCGCCGGTTTATCCACGGCTGAAAAAGTGACGGATCTTTCTGGGCGCGGCGTGGGTATGGATGTAGTGCGTACCGCGATCGAAAAAATCAATGGTACGGTCCAGGTGGATAGCACGGTGGGTAAAGGCACCAGCATTCGCATCTCTCTGCCGCTTTCCATGGCGGTTACGCAGGTGATGGTTATCGAATCTGACGGCCAGCAGTTCGGCGTTCCCATGGATCATGTAGTAGAAACCGTGCGCATTCCCAGAAGCGCCATTCACCTCATCAAGCAGAGCCAGGCCACTGTGCTGCGCGGGCGCATTGTGCCGCTGAAGGCGCTCAATACACTGCTTGGTTTGTCTGCCGAACCCAAGGCCAACGCCGACGATGAGCTGGCGGTTCTTCTGGTCCAGGCGAACGGCGAAATATTGGGTCTGCTGGTGGATGGCTTCAGAGAAACTATCGGCATAATTCAAAAGCCATTGAGTGGTGTGCTGTCTGGGCTTTCAGCTTATTCAGGCTCGGCCCTCATGGGAGACGGTTCCGTACTTATGGTGCTCAATATCAAGGAGGTCGTGTAATGCCTATCGTATTCAAGAAAAATCAAGCGATGTTTCGAGACGTGGTAGGCGTTGAGGAGGCGGAGGAGCTGTTGGGATGGCTGCAGAAAAAACCCACCGCCACGGTGGATTTATCCGCATGCAGCCATTTGCATCCCGCGAATCTGCAAGTGTTGATGGCGGCCAAAGTCACTGTCGCCGACTGGCCGAAAGATTCAGACCTGCGCGCCTGGCTGGAAACAGCATTGAAGATTGGATGAAAGGGGAACAACATGCCAATGACTATTTTGATTGTCGATGATTCCGTCACCATGTTAATGAGCGTCAAGAGCACCCTGGTGATCAACGGCTTCCAGGTGGAAACGGCCGCCGATGGCCTATTGGCGCTCGGCAAGCTGAAAGGTGGACTGAAGCCCGCTCTCATCATTACCGATATCAACATGCCGAATATGGGCGGGCTGGAATTGATCAAGCAGGTGCGCGCTCTGCCCGGCTTTCGATTCACCCCTATTTTGACGCTTACCACCGAAAGCGAATCTACCAAACGCGACGAGGGAAGAAGGCTGGGAGCTACTGGATGGTTAGTCAAACCGGTGGCCGGCAACGACCTGATTAAGGTCATCAAACAAGTGTTGCCCGGCGCATAAGGATAAATTGCAGGTACAAGCTGCGGAACTTAAAAACAGCACTTATCCGAACACGAGATCATTGCGATGATCGAGCAGATCGACCTCCTGAATACGTACGTCCTTCAGCAAAGTAAACGCATTCGTAAGTCCATCCACAGCGGCACAAACTTGGCGGAGGCCACTCAGTTGGTCGAACGCAACAAGCATGTAATCACCGCGATTGCCAAACCTTTCAATAGAATCATATCTATCCCGCGTTAGGCACCAGGTCTTTGACTGCTTGAAGTTGTACCAACTGTGGGTGCCCCCAGTCTCGATTCTGAGACCGGGGAACCTCAGCGCTAAGGATCGAAATCATCCGGTCATGATACTAAGCCGATCAGTGTATTACGTGTTATTTCGCCAGCATGATCGGCGCGCGCCAAAAGGCTGTTTTTTGCGCCGCGGGATCGAGTACGGTAACTTGGCAGTCGTATTGACCGCGGGGCAATGCGTCGGTGTCGATATCGAAGCTGAAGGGCAGCTTGCTGAAGTTGTTGCCGGCGCCGGGCGTTATGGATGTTGGCTGAGTTTCATAGACCTTCTTGCCGTCCTGATAGAACGTGACGAAGGCGTAGAGTGGCGTGGGTGTGACTGATTTTGCTGTAGGAACGGGAGTGTTTTCCTCCTGCTGCTTTTCTTTGTAGGCCTGGAAGTAGACACCGAGCTTGTGCCCGGTAGTGATGACGCGCGTAACGCTGGGAATGATTTTTCTGCCTTCTTGCACCAGTGGGTTGACGGCTTCGGCAATGGCGCGGTCTTTAGCTTTTTCGGCATCATAGATGGCATTCTTGAGGTCGACACGCTGGCTGCTCAACACCACGGCGCTGATGGGAACGCGCCGCGTGTCCTTGTTGAGATTCGGAATGACGAAATTAGTTTGATAAGTTCCGATGCGGCCGGTTTCGTCGTCGCGCGCCAAAAACTTGATCGAGTATTTGCCGGGCAAAAGCGTGAATCCAATGTCGTATTCGATCGGACGGTGCGCCAGTTCGGCGGCCGTTGCGTCGCTGAGTTTGATGTTGACGTTGTCGCGTACGTTAGAAACGGTGGCGCCACCAATCAGGTCTTTAATTTCTCCGACAAAATCGATGAGTGTGTGCTCGGCGCCGCCGCGCTTGGCCAACGCCAGTTCGCGGCCGGGAATTTTGACGATGATGGGGACAAAATATTCGGCGCGGTTGAGCTGGAAGTAATCAATCTCCATCGCAATCGTCAGATCGGTGATGGGGTCTTCGAGCATGAGCGCATCTTCGAGTTGGCGCTCGCGGTCTACGCCGTTGAACTTGTTGAATTGCTTTTCGGCGTAGTAACCCTGGCGGTAGTCCAGTTTGGCTTCCTGGCTTTGCCCGAGCGAGATGCGGATGCGGCGGAATTTACCGTTGGGCTCGGCGTTGGTGGTGTAGTAACCGAGGATGTAGTAGTCGGAGATGGCCTGCTGCGCCTGCACAATGCCGCGCGACAGGTCGTTATTGTCGAGAAATGCCTTGCCGCCGGTGTCGCCGGCCAGAGCATAGAGCGTGTCCTGCGATTGTTGAAAGTCCGTTGTGAGCGTCTGCGCCGACGTGCCTGTGTACATCGACTGGCCGCCCGGCGAGCCTTGCGTCGCGTCGCCCATCGGTGCCGAGGCCACCAGCCCGCGCGCATCGACGGTCCAGATAGAAACGCCGGCCTTGATCGCCTCGTCCGCCGTGGCGTGCATCTGTGCCTGGTTGTCGATGCCGTTCAGCCGCAAGCCACTGGCAAAGTAGATAAGAGACTTTTTCTCGCTGACATGGCCCAGCATTCGTGCCGCGGTTTGCACTGCCGAAAGCTGACGGTCGGTATTGAAGACATTGAATTCGCTATCGTCCTGCCCGAAGGCCGCGCCTGTATCGGCGCTGCTTGTATCGTCAACGGTGTCCGACGAGCCCTGTCCCTCGCCAACAACCATGGTTTCGAGAATGCTCAAAAGGCGATTGCGGTCTGCGGTAAAGTCCTGCAGAATATCGACCGAGCCGCCTTGATAACGCAAAATTGCAATCAGGTCGGCAGTCGTCATCTGCGTGCGAACGAACTTTTCCGCGGCAGCGAGCGAACGAAGCTGATCGGGTGGCGGCAGCGCCGTCATGTCGAAGTAGAGCGCGAGCAGACGGCGATTTTTGTAGCGCTGCTTGTCCATCGATTCGGGCGCAATCTGCGTGCGCGCCAGCCGGTTGTAGACCGTAATCTCTTCGTTGGCAGGCTTTTCCGCGGGCAGCGGCTTGGCGGTTTCGGTCAGGTTTTGATGCTCGCAGTAACGGATCGCTTGTGGCGCGCCGTCTTCGGTGAGTACGAAATCTTTCGCCGTAAGTCCGTGGATGAAGTTGCCTTTTTTGTCCTTGACGGTAACGGCTTCGACCACCAGGTTCGAATTGATCTTGAGCGTAAAACCCTGCGCTTCGTCCGGCGTCTTGTTTTGGCCCACTTGTTGCGCGCGCGCGCCGGCCGCGACAGAAACGAGAATAGCAAGAAGAGCGTAGCGCCGTATCATTGGAACCTCAGATGAATCGTGGTTTGCAAACTGCGCATGGTGCCTGCCGAAGCCGGCAGGCCAAACTGCGTGCTGGTTACGTAGTTATTCCAGCTAGTAAATGCCGTATGGTTAAAAGTGTTGTTCGAGGTGATAGCGAAGTCGAGATAGATTTTTTGGCGCGGACGAAAGGTGCGCGCCAGCGAACTGTTGAAGGTGAACTGTCCGGGACCGGTAATCGAGTTGCGGCCCGCCGTTCCCCACGCGCCGCTTGGTTCCGCGTAGGCTGCCGCGTTCAAACGTGCGTTTGTGCCAGAACTATAAATTGACGCGCCCGTTAAATCGGGCCGAAGAAGGCCGCTGAATCCCGTGCCGGGAACAGTCGCCGGATAGATTGGAGTTTCGGGCAATCCTGTGCCGTAACTCATATTGCCCAGCACCGTCCACTCCTTGAGCGCGCGGCCTCGCCAGCCGCCGAGCAGCGTGCCGCCACCCAGGCCTTGGCCGCTAGTGTATTGCGCTTGCAGATTATAGAGATGGCGCTGATCGAAGGAGGAAAGCGAACGCTCGGCCCGCGGATCGCGCCAGTTCTGCGCCACGGACGCCGAAGGTGTGGAGAGCGAGGCCGATTGCGTCGAGCTGCCGGCGCTGTGCCCTTGTCCGCCCAGGTAGGCGTCGTCGTCAAGTGACTTCGCATAGGTATAAGAGAATGTCACGGCCAATCCGCTGCGCAATCTTCGCCGCAGTTGCAATTGCCCTGCATGGCGAATCGAGTTACCGCCCGAAGTTTCGTAGATAAATCCGGAAGCGCAGCTCGCGCACGGATTCGACTCGCCGAGCGGATAGCTATTGGGCATAATCTCCTGCGGCCCATGCGAACCCTTCGTGCCTGAGTAGGTGGCGGAGGCTTGCAGCGCGAAGGGCAAATCGCGCTGTACGCTCAATTGCCAACTCTGCGCGTAGCCGATGCGGAAGTTGGAATCGATGCCGAAGGTGTCGCTGGTCGTCGAGGAGCACGCATTGAATCCGTTGGCCAGCGTAAGCGGGCATAATGCGCTGTTCTGAACGCTGAGGCTCGTCGATAGCGGCGCTTGCTGCGCCATCGAGAGCACGACGTTTTGATAAACCGAAGTATCGGGATAGATGCCGTAGCCGGCGCGAATTACCACGGTCGATGCGGGAATCGGCCGCCAGGTGAGGCCGATGCGCGGCTCGATCATGCGACGGTCCGGACGGATCAACGACGAAGGATAGTGTTCTCCGGTAACTGAACCGACCGGATCGCTGCCCTTGACCGCGGCGACGGAAGTGAATCCACCTGCAACGTCGAGATTCACCAGCCGGCCGAAGAGTTCGGTAATCGGCGCGCTGTAATCCCAGCGCAGGCCGGCATTGATGGTGAGAACCGGCAGCACGCGCCAATCGTCGTTGACATAAACCGCGTAGACCGGCTCGCGAAAATATTTGTCTGCATTGCCGTAAGCGATGGCGCTGGTATCGGGCACGCCGATCAAAAAATCCGCCAAGTCGGAGCCGGTCGTCGCGCTGCCGTTCGAGTCCTCGGTGGCCGCGCCGGTAAATGTAAAACTGCCGCGCGGATTTTCCTGGAAGTTGTCGTTGTAGGACTGCTTGCGGAAATCGAAACCCGCTGTGATGTTGTGCTTGCTGCGATAAAGAAGAACCGAAGCCGAAAAGGAGTCGGTGCGATTGCGATTGAAGGAGCTGTTGGCGTCGCTCAAGCTGGCGAAGCCGGAAGAAAAATTCAGCGCCGGAGGCCCCCAGTCGTTTGCATCCTGATCGTTGCCCGCGATGCCGGCGTTGTAAGAAACGTTTACGCGATTGGCGAAGTTCGGCGTCACCTCGGTGCGCAAACGGCTAATGGCGTAACTGGAAAACAGAAACAAGCTCGGCATAAGACGGTGAGTCCAGTGGATGTTGCCGTTGATGCCCAGCGTGCCGGTGCGGTCCACAAAGTCGAAGAGGTTCACGCTATCGGTACGTGCGCTCTGGAATGCGAAACCGCCGGAGAGCTGGTCTTTGCGTCCCAGCCCCTTGTCGAGCTTTGTTTGCAGTGCGTCGATGTGCGTGCTGGAAACAACCGGCGCCTGATAGTTATAGTTCGATGCTGAGGCGATATTCGACGTGGGGAATAACTTTAGCAGCGCCGCTGCCTGCGTGCTGACCGGAACTTGATTGTTCGTGTAAGGCTGCCCCGTCGATGGATCGTAGATCGTGATCGCATTCCCCGACGCATTCGTGAGGCCGGCCAGTTTGCCGTTCCGCTCGTCGGTGGTGGGCACTAAACCTGTGTTGGTCGAGGAACTGCTATTGCGCGTCCACTGATACGAGACAAAAAAGTTTGGTCCGCGCGGCAGCAGATGCGGAATGTGAATTGGTCCTTGGAGCGCGGCGACGCCAGTGAAATCGTTGACCGAAGGTTTGTCCGCTTTCACGCCGCTTAACGCGTAGGACCGTGCATCGAGGGCGGAGTTTTCTTCTCTTGCCTCAAATCCTCCCGTGTAAAGCGCTCTGTAATTTGAGCGCGTATTGCCGAAGGCGGGACTGGTAGCATACTGCGAGGTCGCCGCGTTGTTCACGCTTCCTTGCACGAGCAATCCATCCGCGGCCTGCTCGTTCGCTTCGGGCGCCTTGGGCAGTTCCTGCGCCGTGCTCTGCCCATTACTCTTCGGTTTGATTTGTTCTTTACTTTGCGCGGGAGGTTGCGCCGCGGGTGTACTTGGCAGTGTGGCGGCCGGCGTTGGCACGGGCTTTGCCGGCTGCGAAAGCGCCGCGATCTGCTCCGGCGGCAACAACTTTAACTCCCAACTGGCAGCGGGCAGATTCGGCGCAATCGCCACTTCGGAATGAATCGGAACGAAGCCTTGCATCTCGATCGCAATGGTCCATCTTCCGTCCGGCAGATCGTCAAAGGCAAATGCCCCCGTGACATCGGAGACTGCGGTTACGGTCTTCGTGTTCTGTGTGGCCGTAACAACAACGACTGCGCCCGGCAGTGGCAACCCGCCGAAGCTTACTGAGCCACGGTAGGGAGAGGCCAAAGCAAATGCCGAATACGCAAGGCACACCGCTACGCAAATATATCGCCCGATCCGGCCCATCCGTTCTGACTCCTTACTCAAGGACTCTTCTCCTGAACTGCAAAAACGAAAATTAGCCTGCTTTATTACGTAAGTACGCAAGCGCTTCGTGATTAGTTCTCCGTAGGAACCTTATCCACATGATCGATGACAAACACATCGACCGGAACCATGCGGTTTTCCAACTTAAGACCAAGCTGTTCTTCGATAGCCGTGAAGAGCGAAGGCAGCGAGGAATCGGCGTCGGCCGTTTGCAGCGAAGCGTAGTCGATCCGAAAATCGTAATTTCCCTTCAATCCCGTCTCATTCACAACCGGTTGGCCTAGCGGGTGCGCCAGCATCGACGCAAGCGTATCGAGGGGGTTATTCTTTCCGTCTATCCGGTTGGTAAAAATGTAGGCGTATGCCGCGCCGCCGCTGCTCGTCTTCAACTTCGCTCCGCCCTTGGCAGCCACCAAAGCGTAGCCCTTCATGTCCTTTATTTCGCGGTGGTAGGCGAGATGGAATCGATCGATGAGGAGCTGCTGCAGCAGCGGTTTCATCTGTTCGTAGTTCAATCTTGCGTCGCCTTCCGGCTTGGCGGCAATCTCGTAAAACGTCGAATCGAACCACGCCGGTTTTCTCGCGAGCTGGTATTGCGTGTCGATTCCGAATGCCAGGGAAAGCAGGGTTTCCAGGGTGGCGTTTCGCGTCGTGAATTGGGTTGCTCCCCACTGACTCATATAAAACATCTGCTGCTCTATGGGGAGCTTGTCGCGATTCTGCATCAAGCGGACCGATGCCACCTCGAAGCGAGATGGCGTAGCTATCGCTTGCTCGGGCTGCGTTTGGGCATTGAGATATGCGCTCGCCGCAACTCCGCCGAATGCCAACAGAACGATTGCCGCCCCACCGACTGCACGAAATGCCCGGAACTTACTCAACGGCAGCTCCACTGCGCATCTTGCGGCCTGGCCAGCGCCAGACCGCCATGACAATTCCGCTTGCTAATTTATTGATGCAGCCTATTATATTCGCTCACCCTAATTTGCCGAGGGTTTCTCCACATGGTCGATTACAATCACATCGTCGGGAGCCTTGGTGGCTTCGATCTTCAGGCCGAGCTGCTCCTGCACGGCCGTATAAAGACTGGGCGGAGCGTTGGGGCTATCCCCCGCGGATGGAGCCGGAGTTGCGGCGCCACGGAATTGTGCAAACTGCGAATCGTCGGGCGTCCACTTCAGCGTGAAATCGTACTTGTCCTTCAAATCCGTCTGATCGACCACGGGCTTATCCATCACGCTGGACTGCATCCAGGTCGCAAACTCCGCCATGCTCAAATTCCGTACAATCAGGTCGCCATATCCTCTAAAAAGGAAGGCGGGCAGGTCATTTGGTCCGGCCGTGGTCTTGGCGATCTTCAGGCCTGCACTGCCTGCTCGGATCGCGTAAACCGAAAGTTCGCGGCTCTCATGATGGAACTTGAGCTGGAAACGATCGGCGAGTAGTTTCTGCAGCATCAGCCCCATCTGCTTTAAATTTGGCTGGCCGGGCACATCGGGCACGCCATCGATGTCGAATAGGTCGGTACCCGCCCAGGCCGGCGCGCCAATCATCTGCTTGGCATGGAATCCATAGGCTAATGCAATCAGATCGTTAAGATTTGTGTTCATGGTAACGAAGTGACGGCCGCGCTGAGTAAAGAGCTTGCCTTGCTGTCCTGGCTTGCTGGGCTTGATCGTCACCACATCGAAACCGGGATCGGCGTCGGCGGCCATGGACTTGAGCGGCTCTTGAATCGCCCACTCGGTGTCAGCCGTAGCTCGCGTTAGATTCAGCGGCAACGAGCTTGCGCCTTGCTTCCAGTTTCCGGCAATGGTCTTTCCGTCCGCTGAAGTTTTGCCTTCGTAATTTGCGCTTGCAACATCGATCGAAAACTTTAACTCGCCATTCTCAAATGAAGTCTTCGAAGCTACGATGGATTGGCTGCCTTGATCAATGCTGTAGAAGGTCGTCTTGTACCCGCCATCGGCCTTGGCAATCTTGATCACGACGCGCAGATCGCGATTGGCCTGCGCGATGTGCAGCGTTCCCTGCCAGGTTCCAACAATATCTTGCGCGGTTGCCGTAGCACTTTGCGCGGCCGCATAGTTCTGCCCGAGAGTTGCCGGCAAAACTGCGGCGGAAAGCATAGCTGCGGCCAGCAATAACTTTATCGGCAAGTTCATCCGCAACGATTGCTGACAGCTCATCATGCTCAAAATATGTTTCTTCAGATCGTTTTTCGTGATGTCCGCGGCGCAGTGCAGCGGTGATTCAACATAAAATTTACACACGCTGAGAATCCCTTCTGCATAGAGTTGCGCTATGCTTCCCGGTTTTACACCTGTTTTGTCGCAGGCACGCTCGCGCTTATCGAACAGGCGCGCCTTCATATACCAATCCAGAGGATGATACCACGGTGTCAGCCGCGACAGGATCGAGCAAAAGTTGACAGCTTTGAAGTTACCAGATGCGCGCCGGGAAAAGCGCTTGCGTTATCTGATCGAGCAGTTGGTCCAAGGCGTGGGACGGAGCATTCCCTTGACCTATCAGGATTGGGTGGCTAGAGCATTTTTACCATTGGTGTATAGGAATTAAGGAGCGCAGAGTTGACGCGAACATCAGTGAGCGGCAACCTTCTACCGGCACTCTACGGAATGGGTAAAAATGCTCTAGCCGAGGCGGAAAAGCACTCCTCTACGCTTACGCTTGAATGAATGCTAGCAGGTCCGCATTTACTTGTTTCTTGTGAGTCGAGCACAGCCCATGCGAGGCGCCAGAATATACCTTCAGCGTGGCGCTCTGGACAAGCTTGGCCGACAACAGTGCAGAGTCTGCAATCGGCACAATCTGGTCGTCGTCACCGTGAAGAATAAGCGTAGGTACGTCGAACTTTTTCAGATCGGCGGTGAAATCAGTTTCGGAAAATGCCTTGATGCACTCCAAAACGCCAATGAATCCTGACTGCATTGCCTGTAGCCAGAAGGAGTCACGCAAACCTTGCGAGACGGTTGAATCAGGCCGGTTCGCCCCGTAGAAGGTCACCGCGAGGTCTCTAAAAAACTGAGAACGATCAGCAAGCACACCGGCCCGGATTGTGTCGAAGACCGTTATTGGCAGACCACCGGGATTGGCTTCTGTCTTTAACATCAACGGTGGCACCGCCGCAATCAGCACAGCCTTGGCAACTCTTTTTGTGCCGTGCCGGCCAATATAACGCGCTACCTCGCCACCGCCCGCTGAATGGCCTACATGGATCGCTTCTTTCAAATCCAGTACTTCAACCAGCGTTGCAAGATCGTCGGCGTAAGTGTCCATGTTATTGCCATCCGAGGGCTGGCTCGACCGGCCGTGACCACGGCGGTCATGCGCAATGGCGCGATAACCATGAGAAGCCAGGAAGACCATCTGATCTTCCCAGGCATCCGCGCTGAGCGGCCAACCATGACTGAAGACCACGGGCTGTCCCGTGCCCCAATCCTTGTAGTAGATTTTGTTGCCGTCTTTGGTCGTGATCGTGGGCATTAAGAACCTCCATATTGCTGGTTATACCTGTTACTTACTTTGTTATCGCGCCAACCTGGACCACAAAGTTTCCGAAGTCCTTTCCTTGAAGCAGTCCGATGAAGGCGTTGGGAGCGTGTTCAAGCCCTCCCACAACATCCTCGCGATACTTGATCTTCCCTGCGGTGAACCATTCCAACATCTGCTTTTAAAAATCGCCGAAGTCAGTTGTAACGGGGATAGCTTGTGTTTCGACTGTAAAGCTATTGGTAACCGGCATCTCGTTGGCCTTAAGGCAAGAACGATGTGTCGATTTTCTGAATTGCTCATGCTTGGATTTACATTGAGTTGTCTGCTTGATCCCAAAAATTGCTAACTCCTAAGCGTCTTCAGATCCAGTACAAAGCGATACTTTACGTCGCTTTTGATGACCCGCTCCCATGCCTCTTCGATCTTGTCGAAGCTGGTCATCTCAATGTCAGAAACGATATGATGCGCGCTGCAATAATCGAGCATCTCTTGTGTCTCCTTGATGCCGCCGATATTCGATCCGGACAAACTTTTTCGTCCATCGACGAGGGGAAAGGCGCTGACCGCAATCGGGGAAGGGGGGATGCCTACGGTGCACAGCGTTCCATCCCTTTTCAGCAGAGACATATAAGGCGTGATGTCGTGGTCGGCAGAAACGCAATCGAGGATGAAATTGAATGAGCCAGCGTGCGGCGTATGCCAGTTCGGCTCTTTGGTCAGTATGACCTCATCTGCTCCGAGCCTCTTTGCGTCCTCTATCTTGGATGGAGACCTGGTGAACTGCACGGTATTTGCTCCAAAGGCATGAGAGAACTTCAAGGCCATGTGACCGAGTCCGCCCAGGCCGATTACTCCGACCCGCTGCCCGGCGCCGACATGCCAATGCTTCAGTGGGGAGTAGGTCGTGATTCCGGCGCATAGCAACGGAGCCACAGCGGCAGGATTGAGATTGTGGGGCACTGTCAGCACGAATGCTTCATCGACCACGATATTTTCGCCGTAACCTCCGTAAGTATAACTTCCATCTTTCTTCCTTGAGTTATAGGTCATGATCGTGGCGTGGCGATCGCAGTATTGCTCTTCGCCATCTTTGCAACTGGCGCAAACGCGGCAGGAATCGATCATGCAGCCAACCCCGGCCAGATCCCCGACCTTGACCTTGGTTACATTAGCACCGACTCGCTTGACGGTCCCGATGATCTCATGACCGGGAACCATCGGGTAATTACCGTTGCCCCAGTCATTGTGAGCCTGATGGATATCCGAATGGCAGACTCCGCAAAAGTCAATGGCAATATGGACATCGTTCGGGCCCGGCTCTCTCTGTTCGTAATCAAATGGAGCGGGAACTGAGGTGGCGGACTGGACGGCATAACCATGTGTCTTGATCATGGACGAACTCTCCTGTTGCCCGATTGTCAGAATGGTATCGGTGCAACCCAGTCCTCAAGGCTAATTGCAGAAGCATGTGCACGGATGATCTCTATTGCTCGTCTCGAAGCACTCCAGAAAGGAGCATATTGCAGTCCACAACAGTTACACACCGGCGCGACGGCAACGTATCGCATTGCTCAGCCGGTTGAGGCTAAGGGATGGAAGAATCATTGTATTGCAGTGACGCATGTCCGCGCCTGCATGAGAATTATGCCTATTATGGATAGTTACAAACCTGAGAGGCGCGATGCAAGCTGCTGCGTTCGACTCCACAACAATTATGCCGGGAATATGACTCGAGCGGATGCTCATGACTTTCTGGCACTGGCAAGCGAACTTAAGATTCAGCCGCAGGTTTCAACCTTCCCACTCAAAGATGTCAATAAGGTTCTCTTGACCGTCAAAGAAGAGACCGGGAATGGCTCCGCAGTGATTGTTCCGTAGTCCACATCTACCACGTTACGAAAAGAGGAAATCGAAATGGCATACGAAAGTGTAAATCCGTATAACGGTGAAACCGTCAAGAAGTTTCCAGAGTTGACCAATGCGCAACTCGAAAAGAAGATTACAACCGCGGCGGCCTGTTACGAGACCTGGAAGAAAACTCCGTATTCCAAGCGTGCAGAGATCATTGCTAGAGCCGCAGAGTTGATGCGGGCAAATGTGGATAAGTTTGCCAAACTCGCCACTCTTGAGATGGGGAAACTGATTAACGAAGCGCGCGGAGAAGTGAACTTCAGCGCAAACATCCTTGCCTATTACGCGAAGAATGCCGAGCGTTTTCTTGCGCCGGTAAAGCTCGATCCAACACTTGGCGAAGCCCATATGGAGTCCAGCCCCATAGGCGTGATCTTCTGCATCGAGCCATGGAACTTTCCCTATTACCAGTTGGCCCGCGTTGCAGGCCCTCACCTGATGGCGGGCAATACCCTGATGGTGAAGCACGCCAGTTGTGTGCCGCAGTGCGGCATCGCATTTGAAAAGCTCTGGACCGATGCGGGCGCGCCAGAGGGACTCTATACCAATCTCCTCATCTCGCATGAGCAATCCGATCGGGTAATCGACGACCCGCGCATCAAGGGAGTCGCACTGACCGGTAGTCTGGCCGCGGGGCAAAACGTCTCGGCAAGGGCAGGGAAGAATCTCAAGGTGTCTTCGATGGAGTTGGGCGGAAGCGATGCATTCATCGTGCTTGAAGACGCAGACCTTGAGAAGACAATTCCGTGGGCAGTATGGGGCCGTATGTATAACGACGGTCAAACATGTTGCGCTGCTAAGCGATTTATCGTCGTCGATGCAATTGCCGATCAATTTCTCGCGAAGTTCAAGACTGCTTTGCAGACTCTAAAGCCAGGCGATCCGATGGATGAGAAGACGACGCACGGTCCACTTTCTACGGAGGCCGCGCTGCTGCAACTCGTCAAGCAGGTTGAGCAAGCAGTCGCCAATGGCGCAAAGGTTGTGCTCGGCGGCAAGCGCCTTCCACGCGCAGGCTCCTTTATGCAGACGACTATCCTGACCGATGTCACACCGGAGAACCCGGCATTTCGCGAAGAATTTTTCGGTCCGGTGGCCATGTTCTTCCGCGTCAAGGACGAGAGCGCAGCGATTGCACTGGCGAACGATTCTGACTTCGGCCTGGGAGGTTCGGTATTTACCAAGAATGTCGAGCGCGGAAAGCACGTGGCTACTCAAGTGAATACCGGCATGATGTTTATCAATAATATGGATTGGTCGGACGCGGAGCTGCCGTTCGGCGGCATCAAGGATTCTGGTTATGGGCGCGAACTCGGCAATATGGGCATTCAGGCGTTTGTGAACAAGAAGTTGGTGCGCA
>PMHC01000137.1:0-1141 GCA_003156495.1 Acidobacteriaceae bacterium | reverse complement strand
GAAGCTGGATTCTGTCCGGTGATCAGGTTTCCGTCTACCTGCACAAAGGGCGCCCAATCCGGTCCCTTCGCGTAGAGACCGCCAAGACGTTTCAATTCGTCTTCCACGAGGAATGGAACCACCTTGGTAAGGTGCACGGCCTCCTCCTCTGTGTCAGTGAAACCGGATACATGCTTTCCCTTCACCAGTGGTGCGCCGTCGGCTGCCGTAACGTCCTTCAGCGCTCCCGGAGCATGGCACACGAGAGCGACGGGTTTTCCCGCACGGTCCATCGCCTCAATCAACGCGATTGAATGTTTGTCGGTGGCCAGATCCCACAGCGGCCCATGTCCGCCCGGATAGAACACGGCATCAAACTCGCCGGCCGTCACGCTGGCCAGTTTCACCGTGTGGGCAAGCCCATCTTGCGCCGCCGCATCCTGCTTGAAGCGCCTGGTTGCATCGGTCTGCGCATTGGGAACATCGCTGCTGGGATCGAGGGGAGGTTGACCGCCTTGAGGTGAAGCCAGCGTAACGCTCACGCCCGCATCGACGAAAACATAATAGGGCGCGGCGAATTCCTCCAGCCAGAAGCCGGTCTTTTTGCCGGTATTGCCCAGTTCAGAGTGTGAAGTAAGTACCATCAGAATTTTCATTTTTCAGCTTTCTCATGAGTTGGTATTGGGTTAACTGAGTAGGTCAGCGCGATGTTTCCGAACGGGACGACGAGACTCGACGCCACAAATCGCCCCGCGGCAGTTGCACGTCGAAGATCCAGATCACTTGTGAGGATCGAGCTGTCTGCGAACGCTTCCCAAGACGATTGAGAGCGCTTTTGAGATGAATGAGTGGGTTCCGACGACGCGTCACGCCAACGCTCTGCTCGAACTTTGGTCGCTCGAATCTCAGGCGGCGCCTCGGGTCGAGCACAGAGTGAACGGCGGGGGCGCCGTCAGGCTGATGATTCATTACCGCGTAGCTTCGAACAGGAACCACGCACGCCGCTCCGCCTCGTCAATCCAAACCTCAATCAGACTGGTGGTTGCATAGTCATTGGCTTTAGTGGTGACCACATGCGCCGCGCGCAAGCTCTCCACAAACGCCTTGTTGTCGGCGTGGAGTTCCCTCAGCATCTCGGTCGGACCCACAAACTCCTCGTCGT
>PMHC01000027.1 GCA_003156495.1 Acidobacteriaceae bacterium | reverse complement strand
TATATGCTGAGTTACTCGCCTTATGACAATCTGCGCGCGACCAGTTATCCGGCCATGATGGTCAAGACCTCGCTCAACGACAGTCAGGTGATGTATTGGGAGCCGGCCAAGTACGTGGCCAAACTGCGCACGCTCAAAACCGACGCGCATCCGCTGCTGCTCGTCACCAACATGCAGGCCGGCCATGGCGGCTCCAGCGGCCGCTACGATTACCTGAAAGAAATCGCCCTCGATTATGCCTTCATGCTGCGCGAGCTCGGCCTGGTGTAGCGCGCATCGGCGCTCATTGAGCTCTGTGACCACTCAAATCTGTACTATCGCGGGTGCCCCCGGTTTCGATTCTGAAACCTGGGAACCACAACATTAGAGCAAATCTCCTGTAGGTGTAGAGTGGCTTTGAAGGGGCACGGCTTCAGCCGTGCCGTAAACTCAACCAAATCGACATGGCCTTTAGCCCCCGAGGGACGTTTTTCTCCTCTATACCATCAGGCGATTTGCTCTAAAAATTGAAATGGCCTAGTCACGGGATTAATTCCCGCTCTTCGCCTCGGCCAGCGTCTTTTCCAAACTCGCCGCGTCTTCCACATTCAGCGTCTTCAGTTCGCGGTCGATCTGCCGCAGCAGTCCGCAGAGCACCTTCCCCGGTCCCACTTCAATAAAGAGTTCCGCGCCGGCGGCCTTGAGCGTCTGCACGCAATCAACCCAGCGCACCGCGCCAGTCACCTGGCGGATGAGCGCGTCGCGCGCCTCCGCGGCCGTCGTGACCAAAGCTCCGGTAAAGTTGGCGGCCACGGGAATTTGCGGATCGCCTATCGCGAAACCTTCCAGCACGCGCGCCACTTCTTCCTGCGCCGGCTGCATCATCGCGCAGTGAAAAGGCGCGCTGACGGGGAGCAGAAGGGCGCGCCGCGCGCCCTTGGCCTTGGCTATTTCAGAAGCCTTTTCAACCGCCGCCGCCGCGCCCGAAATAACCGTCTGCGCCGGCGAATTCAAGTTGGCCGCTTGCACGGGGAGTCCGGTTTCACGCGCGGCTTCGGCGCACGCCTCGGCCACCTGCGCGGCCTCGAGTCCCAGCACGGCCGCCATCGCGCCTTCGCCGGCGGGAACCGCCTTCTGCATCGCCGCGCCACGAGCTTTAACCGCGCGCACCGCGTCGGCAAAAGAAAAACTTCCGGCGATGACGTGCGCGCTCCACTCGCCCAGCGAGTGCCCGGCTGCCAAGGCCGGCGCAACTCCGTGTTCGGCCAGCACGCGCGCCGCGGCCACGCTGGCTGTCAAAATCGCCGGCTGCGTGTTTTCCGTCAGCCGCAAATCGCTCTCCGGCCCCTCAAAGCAGAGCCGCGAAAGCGAAAAACCGAGCGCCTCGTCGGCTTCGGCAAAGGTTTGTTGCGCAACGGGAAAGCCTTCGGCCAGCTCGCGGCCCATGCCGACGGCCTGCGATCCCTGACCGGGAAATAGAAAAGCAATTTTCGTGAACATTTCTCGACGATTCTATCGTACCGGCGTCAGTTCCAGTGCTTCTTGTCCTCAGCGTCTTTGTCGATCAGGTGCCCCTGGCCGTCAAAGCGGACGGTGCGCCCCTGTTGCCGCATGTAAACCTCGAACTTGCGCGCGGCGCGGTGGCGCTTCCAGCGGTAGTAGCGATTGCGCAGCCCGTACCATCTCTCGCTGAAGGCCAGCGAAACGCCGCGCCGCGGCGCCATGCGCACAAACAGCCATCCGGCCAGCGCGCCGCCCAGTTGCGCAAAGGCGTACAGCCGTTCCTGGCTGAAGAGCATGGCCACGGCGATCAGCACGTAGATCGCCGTCATATAGCGCGCCTTGATGCCCATCGGCAGCGGAAACAGAATAAATTGCATGTCGCCGTAAAGGCTTCCGATCGCCGCCAGCAGCCCGAAGATTCCGCCGAAGCAACCGTAAAGCGGCATGGGCAGGCCGAGCAGCGCGGGCATGAAGGTGTTGGCGGCAACATAAAGCAGCAGCGCCGCCGCCGCGGTTCCCAGTACGGAGACCGCGTAGAGCCCCATCACCCAGTTTTCGTCGTGGAAGCCTTCGAGAAATCCGGCCAAAAACCAGAGCGAGAGCAGCTCGAGCAGCGTGCCGATCAGCCCCGTGTGCACAAAACTATATGTAAGCGGTTGCCAAAGGTAACCGTGCAGAAAGGCTGCCGGGTCAAGGACCAACAGGCCGGCAAAATGGAATGTGTCGGAAGAGAGGGCCAGCCCCGCCACCAGCAGCGCAAAGTATGTGGCCAGGTTGAGCAGCACAAGCCGGCGCGTGGCGCCGCGGAAATCCGGAAAGGCGAACGGGCTGGAGCCGATTCTTGACATCGTACAAAATAGGTTAAATGCTCAAGCGGACTGGTGTCATGATGGCAGCGTTTTCCCGTAATGGCAAGAAACGGCGGCGAAGGCGGCCCTGTGCAAAATCAGCACCATAAAAAATCCGCAAACAGGTGAAACTTCGGCGCGAGAAAAGCGTCATTACGCATACAAAGCAATTCGCCTCTTGACCTGGAGGCATGTTCTCACTAACCTAGCCAAGGTTGTAGTACGATGCTGGTATCTTATAACCCGACTCGGTATGGAAACTCCGGTCGGCCGGTTGAGAATGCGAGGAGGCGACTATGCCCAGCTGTCCTGAATGCGAAAATGAACTGGACATTGAAGTCGATGAAATTGAAGAGGGCGACATCGTCGTCTGCGATGAGTGCGGCCTGGAGTTCGAGGTCGTCAGCGTTGAGCCGTTAGAGTTGGCGCGTCTGGAAGATGGCGACGATGACGAAGACGAACCCTACGAAGAGGACGAGGAGGCTTAAGAATGGGCCGGGCAAGTTGGCTGGCGGTGGCTGTATGCGGTTTGGCGGCGTTGGGCGCGGTGCGGATGGATGCGCACGGCGGCTTGTTGACGCCGGTGGCGTGGAGCCAGAACATTGGCGTGCGCACGGTAAGGGGCACGGTCCTGGACGATAGCGCGAAGCCGACTGCGAACGCCACGGTCTTTCTTAAAAACCAGAAGACCAAAGCCATTCGCAGTTACAGTTCGACCGCCGATGGACATTTCTACTTCGCCCAAATCGACATGAGCGTCGATTACGATCTGTGGGCGGAAAAAACCGGCAAAAAAAGCGCCGTCAAGACCGTTAGCTCTTGGGATGCGCGCAAAGAGTTTGTCTCGGAATTAAAGCTGAAATAAAACCGCAATGGTTCCCAGGCACGAGAATCGTGCACCAGAACCGGCTTGAGAACCGTTGCTTGAGTGGGCTGCCGGCGCAGGCGCGCATCGGTGCTGAACTTGAGCCGCCTGACGACCGAGGTCTGGGAGGGGCATAAGGATATTGGTTCCTCTGGCATTGCAGGATCAGGATAACAGGCGCATGGAGCACTGGAAGGGCGAAGGTTGAAGCCCGACCTGCGCGGGCCATTCGATTCCAGGACTCAAGGTTGGCAAACCTGGGCCGGAAGGTCGTTCAAGCGAGACGATCGCCGGCGGTGCGCATGCTGTATCCGGTGCAGGACTCCACTTCGCGGCGGAACGTTGCGTGTTCCAATGTGCTGAGCAGTGTTTGAATGGGGGGGTGATTGAGCTGCGCGTTCCGGATCACCAAATGGTAGGGTTTCCGCGCCAGAGGAATGAAGTCCAACGCCAGGGCGCGCTTCACCGCCTGGGTGCTGATGCAGCAGTCCACCTTTCCGCTTTGCACAAGGCGCGCAGCGGGCAGGTGGCCGGCTGTAATTTGCTCGTAGCCCTTTACCTGCTTGGGGGAGATTCCATGCTTGCGCAGCAGGTCATCCAATAAGCGGCGGCAGCCTGCCCCAACCTCGCGGTTGGTGAAACGCACGCTTTTACGAGCAAGATCGGCAATGCCGACGATCCTCTTCGGGTTGTCCTGTGCCGTAACCAGCCCTTCTTCCCAAATGGCATAGGAGAAGACGGCCACGGAATTCCGGCCAAACATCTTGGTGATGGGCGACAGATCGGCCACGCCGGTAGCCTTGTCCACCAGATGGGTGCCCGCGATGTGCACCAGGCCGTCGCGAAGAAACTCCACCGACCGCGAGCTGTTTTCAAAAGCAACTACGAGTTCGCAGCCCTGCGCCTGAAGGGATTGGGCAAGAATGGAGACGCTTGGATCGCAACCGGCGATCAGAATGCGCGTGGTCTTCCTCCACTTGTCGCCGAGAATCCGCACTTTGGCTTTGGCCGCGCTCTTGCCGTTCCTCACCGGCTCAAGCAGAACCGCGTCGACGGACGGAAGGCCCCAGCCACCGGACTCCGGCGCCACGGCGACAAGGTTGCCATCAACGCCGCACAGACGCAGGGGCTGACCGACGGCCATCGACTGAGTATCACCCAGGAGGGTGGCTTCGGCGACTTCGTCGGGCGCCTGCACCTCCGGCTCGATCTGGAATAATTCCTCGACCGTGGTGTCGAGCGAGCGCGCCAGTTTCAGGCTTACCGCCGTGTTGGGGACATAGGTACCCGCCTCGATGGCATAGACGGTCTGCCGGCTGACACCGACCGGGGCCGCCAGTTCCGCTGCACCGAGTCCTCTTTTGGCTCTTAATTCCGCGAGATTGCTTCGAACGTCCATGCCAACCGGTGACAGCTCCTTGGGAAGATATCTGTATTCTATACGAGACAGATGACTTCGATACAAGGATTCATAAACAGGGAGCGCAGACACCTCCATTGCGGAGACGGCCGAGCTAGCCGCAATCCCCATGGTTCCTATCGATTGGCAATAAGCGTTGCCAAATGAGCGACTGCGGGCAGCGTCCATTTCAAGAACAGGCAGGCTCATTCCGTATTGGTCAAGGAAGCATTGACACCGGTGTCGCTTCAGATTACTGTGAGTCTGCTGTCGGGATACGCAGAGCGCTGAAAGAGGCGATTTCACCTGAATTATGCATAGTTT